>CABUDJ010000013.1 GCA_902490325.1 uncultured Collinsella sp.
TCCTGCTTTCTACGGCCAGGGAAGCGGCCCTTACACCAACATTCGGCACGCGATCCATTTGATCGCCTAGTTGTTACAGATCGAGACAATCAGATGGTCAAATCCTCACTTTCCAGGCAGCTACGAAGCGCTCCTCTTTCTTAATTATTATCGGCATCACGAACACACTTCGGTATCTTTTAATGCCAAAATGATACCGAAAGCGTGTTCGAGAATACGGATAATTCCATGCGTTAGCCCAATCAAGCCCCAGGCTTACAAACTCCGTTATTGTTCAGAATGCCAATGCATTCGCGTTTGCGCGTCATTTCGCGTCACTTTGACGCGCATAATGACACGCAAATTTTTTCGTGTCATAATTTTGACGCGTAAAATGACGTGTAAAATTTTTACGTGTTATTTTTCACGTCAAATTGAAGCGAAACGGAGCGTCACAATGCAAGAATCCAAAGATCTTGAATTCAAGGAATGCGTCACCAATTCGTTCCTTAAAACCGTCTCCGCTTATGCAAATGGCACGGGAGGACGCGTTCTATTTGGAATTAACGACGACGGAGAAGCCGTTGGCCTCGATGACCCCAAGCAGACCTGCCTGGATATCGAAAACAAGATTAACGATTCGATCATCCCCCAGCCCGATTACTCCCTAAAGATCGACGAGCCCGATGCAACCGTGGAGCTTACGGTCTTTCCCGGCAGATCGAAGCCTTACCTATACCGCTCGAAGGCATACAAGCGCAATGACACCGCGACCATTCCAGTTGATACCCTAGGCCTTTCGCGTCTTGTACTCGAGGGTCAAAACCTCTCCTTTGAGCAGCTCCCGGCAAACAAACAAGATTTATCTTTCACCGTTTTAGAGAATCGTCTAACAGCAAAACTTTCGCTTCAGTCATTCACAACCGATACTCTCAAAACCCTTGGCCTGCTTGATGAAACCGGAACCTACAACAACGCGGCAGAACTGCTCGCGGACGAGAATGGCTTCCCGGGTATCGACATCGCAGTGTTTGGTGAAACTATCAACCTCATTAAGCAGCGCAAGACTCTTGAACATGCATCCGTTCTAGCGGAAATTGACGGAGCCCTTGAGCTTTTCGAAGCCCAGTACTGCTACGAAGAGATCCAGGGGATGGAGCGGATCCGCAAGGAGCTCATTCCGCTCGAAGCATTCCGCGAGGCCATTACCAATGCAGTCGTTCATAGGACTTGGGATGCGCCCGCACACATCCGCATCTCGATGTTCGACGACCGTGTGGAAGTCGCTTCGCCCGGCGGCTTGCCGGCAAGCATGACCGTCGATGAATATCTGTCCGACATGCTATCCGTTAGACGCAATCGTATTCTTGCCGAAGTCTTTTTGCGCCTGGGTCTTATCGAAGCCTTTGGAACGGGCATCATGCGAATTCGCGATACCTATAAGGACAGCGTCAGAAAGCCCCGGTTTCAAGTTTCGGATAACGCCATTGTGGTAACACTTCCCCTACTCATGGATAACCCGGGGCTCAAAGGCGACGAACTTATCGTATTCGGACTGCTGAGCGGAGTACACCCTCAATCGACAAGCGAGCTTGCGGCCAAAGTCACCTTTAGTCGCTCGAAGCTTCTTCGCATCCTCAAAAAACTCGTTGAGACAGGCCTGGCGACAGTTGAAGGCACCGGCAGAGGGCAGAAGTATCGTCTGCAGCGTTAGCTAGCAGATGACCTGCGTATGTTCCTCGATGGCGGCACGATCTTCGGCGGAGATGCTCGGCTCACATACCACGGCGTCCAGGCTGTCCAGGCGGCAGAAGGTGTAGAAGTCGCGCTTGCCGATCTTGCTGGAGTCGGCGATCAGATAGCGCGAGTCTGCTTTGCTAAAAGCGAGCTGCTGGATACGGCCCTCGTCCATGTTGGACGTAGATACGTCACCGTCCAAGATGCCGTTGGCGCCGATAAACGCCGCATCGATGCCCAGCGCACGCAGGGTATCCTCAGCCGTTGGCCCCACAAAAGCGGCGGTGCGGCGACGGTACATACCGCCCACGAGGCACAGGTCGCAATCTTCGCGCGCCTCGAGCAGGCTAAAGGCCGAAAGCGAATTGGTCACATAGATGAAAGTCAGCTTGTCGGTGACTCGGAGAGCGCCAATGCGATCTCACGACGGTTGCGCTCATTGTCTCAATTAGATACTCAACGAAATACGGCCCCGCAGCTCAATAAGCTGCAGGGCCGTACTATACACCGACGAATCAACGACGGAGTGCATCCACTATTTGGCCAGCTCCTGAACGATCCAGTCAATTGCACCTTCGGGATCGTTGGTAAGGTCGATATACTCCTTGCCCCTTGTGGTGAGCAGTTTAATTCCAAGGCGATCGGTATCGGCCTTCATAGCGTCATAGTACATGCGTGCCTGGGGTGCCAGAACAATCACGTTGTACTGATCCATCGTCTCATAGTGGCTTCCGTACGCACCGGACTGAGAAACCAGATCGATACCCTTAGCAGCGGCACCTTCGCGAAGAGCATTTGCCAAGAGAGTCGAAGTGCCGGCACCCTGGCAAAGCACAAGCACGCGGATCTGCTCCGCCTTGTCCTTTACCGCCTCGAGAGCTTTTGCGACATTTTCCTGTGCGGCAATAGCATCTGCATCCGAGGTTCCTGCAGTCTCCTTTGCAGACTCTTCCAAACAAAGCTGATGGTCATACGCCTTGCAGAACGGATAGTAAATCACAAAGTCAACGACCAACAGCACTGCCATCAATACGAGAGAACGTAGATCGAGACCCGTGGTGAGGAATGCACCGATTGGGCCGGGAAGCGCCCACGGCATGGTATACATGGGGGCGTTCATTCCAATGACGTCAATGAAGAACTTACCGATAATGGCGTTGACCATAGGAGCCACTAGGAAGGGCACGAACATATAGGGATTGAGAACAATCGGCATACCGAAGATAACGGGCTCGTTAACTCCAAAAATCACCGGGATAATCGATGCCTTGCCCATGGCTTTAAGCTGCTTGGAGCGCATAAACATGATCAGGATAATAGGAACGATGAACGTGCAGCCAGAACCACCCAGACCGCCGATGAAGCTTGTAAAGTCCTGCGTGAGAGCAATTGACGGGTGTCCACCTGCTTGGAAAACCTCAAGATTGGTAACGGTATTGCCGTAGAGCGCAGCATTGATCGGACTCATGACAACCGAAGCACCGTGGATACCCATAAATTGGAAAAGTGCGACCGCGCCTTCGATAAGCGCCATGCCAGGATAGGTGTCGACCGCGGAGAACAGCGGCGAGATGAGAGCGGATACCAAATTGGCGAACGGCACAGCAAGCAGCTTGCGGCTCGCAAGATCGATAAAAGCGCACGCAAGGATCGAAAACCCAAATGCAAAGATATCGCGAAAACTCTGCGCAATAGAGCCAGGGACCTCTTTGGGGAGCTTGATCGTCACATTATGGCTAATGCACACCTTATAGATATTAACGGTCAAGAATGCGGCTACGAACGCAGCGAGAAAACCCTTGGTTCCCATATAGCCGGTTTCAAAAACAGATGTATCTGCTCCGCCAATCGAGACAACATCGTTCGTCACCGATAGCAAGAGCATGCCGCACATGGCACAAACCATACACGAGGTGGGGTTGAGAGATTTGCCCGAAGGCATGCGACGGTTCATCGACATGGCAAGTGAGCTCGCCGTGGTGCCGGCCACCATAATGCCAAGAAGCCCCATGGTATATGCATAGATTTTATTGAAGAAATCCAGCACCTCAGACGGAAGCGTGATGCCTACATAGGCAGGGAGCGTCGAAAGAAGAAGGAACAGGCTCGAGAACAGCACAATTGGCATATTCGAGAGAAAGCCATCCTTGATCGCCACCAGATAAATGTTCCTCGAGATTTTGTCGAAGAGGGGCTGGTGTTTTTCAAGGAATTTGACGATAGCGTCCATAACACATCCTTTCATGATTCCCGGGCACGTAACGATTTATCCGGACTCAACCGTCGTCGTCCCCGTTTGTATCCACTTATGTAAGTGAATACGTTCTTGTGCGAAATGTAATATCATTTGCACGATTTGTCATAACCAATTCTTTTTCCGCTTTGTCGATATGTCAAGAATTCAAATACTTATTCGGTGAACGGTAGTTGATTAATATAAGGTTTTCCCAGCTAAAGGCTATTTTTTCCGAGCAGTACAATAAGCTTGCAACCGTTCACCGATTGGATATAACATATTGAATATATTGTTGTAACAATATTAGAGACAATGTCACAAGCCTGTCGTTCTAGTCAAAGGAAGTAACAATGCCCAAACGATTACTGAACATGTCCGCATCCGATTTTGCCGCCACGTCACCCATGGATCTAAAGCAGGCAATTCTGGCTTCCGAGGGACGTACCATCATGGCGGAAAACGTACCCTCTTCCCAATTTCTCGGCGGCGTTACTAATGCAGAAATCGAACGTGCCGCAGGTGCCGACCTGCTTCTGTTTAACGCGCTCGATGTGTTCGATCCAGTTATTGCCGGTATTCCAGATGATCTCAATGAAAACCCGGTCACTTGGGTGAAGCGAGCATGCGGAAGGCCCATTGGCGTCAATCTGGAGCCAGTTGACAACGAGGCAGAGATGTCTGAATCCCGTACGGAAATCCCCATGGGTCGTCGCGTCTCTCCCAAGACCTTAGAAAAGGCAAACGAACTCGGATTTGATTTTATTTGCCTCACAGGCAACCCTGGAACCGGCGTCTCCAACGATGCAATCGCCCATTCGATTAAACTCTCCAAAGAGCATTTCAATGGCCTGGTCATAGCCGGAAAAATGCATGGAGCGGGCGTTGCGGAACCTGTCATGACGCTCGAAATTGCGCGCAAGTTTGTTGACCTCGGCGTCGATATCCTTCTCGTGCCAGCCCCCTACACCGTCCCTTGCTTCCAAGAAGCAGACCTGCGCGCCATCGTAGACTTTGTACGATCCCACAACGTAGGCAAGTCAATTGAAGAGAAGGTTCTCGTCATGGCGGCGAACGGGACGAGTCAAGACTCCTGCGACAGCGAGACCATTAAGAAAATAGGCCTTGCAGCAAAAGCAGCCGGCGCTGACCTCCAACATATCGGGGACTCCATGAACGGTATTTGCCTGCCCCAGAATATCTTCACGCTCGGACAAGCCCTTCGTGGATACAGGCATCAGATCGTCATGCTGAGCCGCTCTGTGATACGTTAAGGTTACCTTGCCCACGTTACATCCCGACTGAGGCAACCATCAGGTATAACCAACATGCAAACTGAGGCTCTAATGCTCGATACACACGAAAAACGGCCACTCTATTTACAGCTCACCGACGCGCTGCTCAAGCAGATCGTCGATGAATATCAAGCAGACGATAAACTTCCAACAGAAATGGAACTCTGCGACGAATACGCCGTAAGCAGAACAACCGTCCGACTTGCCATGAGTGAGCTGGAGCGTCGTGGAAGTATCTATCGAATCCAAGGTAAGGGATCGTTTGTTGCACCGAAACGCGTTAGCGAACTCAATTCACTTTTAGACTTTGACTTTGCAAGCCATTGCGACGGCGTTGATCCGGATGCCATCACCAAACATTTCGGCGGCCTCACATCAGGTCGTCCAATTTCCGTAATGATGCTCCAACAATTTGGATGTCAAAGTCGCGATGAAATTCAGCGTCTTGAATTGACCTACGAACTTGAAGGCAGCTTCATAGGCGCTGATACGTTCTTCATTTCAAAGTCGCGCGTTCCGAATAACCAGTTAGATTTTCAGGCATTTAGCAGAATCATGGACGACTTGTCCAAGTCTATCCAATCTGTTAGGGAAAGCTATAGAGCACGTCAGCTTAGCGATTCCGAAGCCAGTAATTATGGTGTTGCAAAACTTCCGGTCATCGAACTGACTCATTATGCTTACGACTCCGGAGGCAAACTAATCTCAATTGTCTGCCGCACCGTCTTAACTGGGCGAATCCCTTATCAAAACTTTATTTTCAAGTCCTAATGTTCTTTTTCTTTTGTCTCGATCTGTAACACGTAGCCGAGTTTTTAAGTCCTAACCGTTACAGATCGAGACAAACAAGGTAGACCCCGCCGAATTGTCTCAATCTGTAACACTAAGACCGGTTTTGGACGTCTAGATGTTACAGATTGAGACGATTTGATTATGAGGTCCTTATTTGCGCGTCATATCGCGTAGCGCTGACGCGCTGGTTTCCACAATGACAGGAGGTAAAAGTCCTCCCGCATCGCCTGTTGGTAATCCCGTAGCGTTAGCTAGCAAATGACCTGCGTATGCTCCTCGATGGCGGCACGATCTTCGGCGGCGATGCCCGGCTCGCACACCACGGCGTCCAGGCTGTCCAAGCGGCAGAAGGTGTAGAAGTCGCGCTTGCCGATCTTGCTGGAGTCGGCGATCAGATAGCGCGAGTCGGCCTTGCTAAAGGCGAGCTGCTGGATGCGGCCCTCTTCCATGTTGGATGTGGACACGTCGCCGTCCAGAATGCCGTTTGCGCCGATAAAGGCTGCGTCGATCCCCAGTGCGCGCAAGGTGTCCTCGGCCGTAGGGCCCACAAAGGCGGCGGTGCGGCGGCGGTACACGCCGCCCACCAGGCACAGTTCGCAGTCTTCGCGCGCCTCGAGCAGGTTAAACACCGAAAGCGAATTGGTCACAATGCGCAGGCGAAACGCCGGCAGCATCGAGGCCATCTGCTCAACCGTGGTGCCCGTGCCCAAAAAGATGGTCGAGCCTTCCTCGATAAGCTCCACAGAACGGCGCGCAATCTGCAACTTTTCCTCGGCATGCTTCGTGCGCTTTTCGCTGTGCGAATACTCATGGCGCAGCATAGCGTGTGGACGGCCCTGCGCACTGCGGGCTCCGCCGTGCACGCGCTCGATCTCGCCCAGGCTCGCAAGCTCCTCAAGATCACGGCGGATCGTCATATCCGAGACACCTAACGCATCCGAAATCTCCTTGACCGAAACCGTTCCCTGTTCCTCGAGCAGCTGCCGAACCTTATCCTGTCGCTCCGCTTTAATCACGATGAGTCCTCGCTGTTCCACGCTCACGTCAATTCAAACAATAACGAACAAATTGTATCAGACTCGCGCGCGTCAGAAATGAACGCCCGCACAGCTCCAATCATCACTTTTTTGAGAAAAATACCCCTGCTTTAGTGGGGTGTAGTGATAATCTCGCCTGTTCGCGCTACAGTTTGTCCGAAATACCTCGATGTTAGGAACCAAATGATCACTTCCGAGCTTTTCGGCACCGCGCCGTGCGGTACCCCCGTTCATCGCTACACCCTCAACGGGCCCGAGATCTGCGTTCGCATTATGGACTATGGCGCCACCGTGCTGGGCATCGACGTGCCCGACATTCCCGGCAACGTGCGCGATGTGGTGCTGGGCTTCGATAAGCTCGAGGATTACTTTGACAACCCCGCCTGCTTTGGCGCGACCATCGGCCCCGTGGCAAACCGCACCGCGGGCGCCACGATCACCATCGCCGGCACGGACTGGCATATGCCAGCCAACGAAGGCGTCAACAACCTGCACAGCGATCTTGAGCATGGTCTGCACAAGCGCGTGTGGGATGTTGAGCTCGACGAGGTCCATAACGCCGTGCGCATGACCACCTCGCTTGAGGACGGTGAGCTGGGCCTGCCCGGCAACCGCACCTTTACGGCCGTGTTTACCGTGACACGCACCGGCCGCTTCCGTATCGAATACGGCTGCGAGAGCGACCGCGCCACCTACGTGTCCATGACCAACCACACGTACTTTAACCTTGCCGGCCATAACGCCGGCATGGACTGCGAGCACTTCTTTGTTGCCAACGCTGCCCACTACCTGCCCATCAACGAGCAGAACATCCCCACCGGCGAGATTGCTCCGGTCGAGGGCACGCCGTTTGACTTTCGCGAGCTGCGCCCCGTCGCGCCTGGCATGGAGACCGACGATCCGCAGATTAAGCAGGCCCGTGGCTACGATCACTGTCTGTGCATCGATGGCTATCAGTACGGCCGCAATCTGCGCCGCGCCCTGCACGTCGAGGAGATGTGGACCGGTCGTGAGCTGGACTACTACACCACCGCCCCGGGCGTGCAGCTCTACACCGGCAACTGGCTGGGCGACGAGCACGCCAAGGACGATGCTAACTATGGCTGGGGCGCCGGCTTTGCTCTCGAGGCCGAGATGTACCCCGACACGCCGCACCAGCCGTTGTTCCCGCAGGGCATTGTGGGCCCGGGTCACCCCTACAGCAATGTGATCGAATACCACTTTATGAGGCACTAAGCCCACAACGCAACATATCGCACAGCAGTGCCCGCCGGCACCACCGCCGACGGGCGCTTTGCTACCTAGTCATTGGGGACGTTCTTAAATGACTAGTTGGATGGGGTCGGGATTGGAGCTGGGGAAATAACGGATTTCTAGTTCTATGCCGAGCTTTTGCAGCTCTTTGAGGGAGGCGACATCTGCGCCGTCTACGGCGACTGCGGGCGTTATGGGGTGCTTGCCCTCCCCTACCTGCATATGGCCAATGCTGATCTTGGTGATCGGCACACCACCCTTAACCAGCGCGAGCGCATCTGCGGGTGAGGCCACCATGACCAGAATCCATTGACGCGGCGTTGCGGTATGAATGATATCGATGGTCCTTTGCACCGAGAAAAACCGTGTCCAAACGCCTTCTGGCGCCGCCACCCTCATGGGTGCCCATTGGCGCGAATCCGCCGCGATCTCATCGTTGACGATTAGGACAAGGTTGGAACCAGTCGCCTCGTTCCACAGCTCAATGTCTTGCCCGCAAATAAACCGGTCGTCGATGCGTGTGAGAAGAATCTTGGGTTGAGCCATGGCTGCCCCATTCTCTTTGAGACCCGTAAGAGCAAGACATCACGTCTCCAATATTAGTGCATTTAAAGTGAGAAAAGCCGTCAGAACCCTTGCGCGGATGTGCGATGTCCCGTATCATAGACAGCCGTTGACGCCTCAGTTGCGTCATCACATGGCCGCCAGCGTAGCTCAGTTGGTAGAGCACCGCTCTCGTAAAGCGGGGGTCACCGGTTCGAGCCCGGTCGCTGGCTCCATTACACAAGATAGCCGCCTTCGGGCGGCTTTTTTGTTGCCGATTTTCCTGAGCGCATCGCCAATGCAAACGCCACGCCGTCGGCAACTCCCCTGTTCAAATACAAAAGCCCCGCTAACCGCAATCCCCAAAGGAACCGCGATCAGCGGGGCTCAAGCGCGCTCCTCAAGGGAATCACGCCATCAGACGAACAGTTCAGCCGAGCAGCGCGCTACTCCTCCCAGTAAGCATCTGCAAGCAGCTTAAAGCAGATCTTCTTGACCGGCTGTGCGCCATCGCCCGGGAACTCGAGCGTGGGCATGTGAGGCTCGCCGGCAACGAACAGCGCAAACTTGTCGTCAGCAAGATCGCCAGCGATCGAGGCGTCGGAATCGACCAGATCGTAGTCGTCCTTCTCGTCAAACTCCTGGACCAGCGTCAGGCTGCCCGTGGCAACCTTAAAGGCCTCGCGACCCTCGACATCGATCTGCAGATCGTGATAGCGCTGATGCGTCTCATAGTGAGCCTCGGCCTCGGGACGCGTCGTGGGAGCCATGACGTTCGCAAAGACCTTGTCGCCCAGAATCGGATGGCTGCCGACCTCGAGCTGCGCCGGGTCGTTCTCCTCGAGCCAATCAATCAGCACGTCGAGGCCCTTGAGCATTCCGCGGTATTCCTCGATATCGCCCAATGCACCGTAAATCATCTAAATCCCCTCTCGGATCGCTTCTTTGGCGGCTACTCGGCAAACGCATTGCCGACGCTGTTGCCGCCCACACACGTCTCGACCAGGGTAAGGTCGGGACTGAACACGACAAAGCCGGCGTCGCGCCCCAGCATAATGCTACTGCACTTATCGTCGACATGAGCTAGCAAGCGATGCCGGGGCCGCAACCCAAACTCCTACAGCTCGGTCACGACAACGCCGTTGTAGACCTCGTCCCAACGATCCATGACCAGATGGCCGGTCATGGGATCCATGGCGTTGAGCTTGCCGCAGGTGTTGGCGGTACGCAGCACCGTCTCATCGTCGGCGCCGGCAGCAATCGCATGTGCGAAGCCGGCAATGGTCGAATCGCCAGAGCCCGTAGCGTTGACGGCGGGGATATCGGGGGTCTTGGCACGGAACGCACGGCCGTTATGGAAGCCCACGGAACCGGCGGCGCCCATGGACACGACGACCCAGGGGATATCGGAGAAGCGGGCGTCAGAGGCGAGCGCGGCGCGGAGCTCGTCCACATCGTCGGTGGTAAAGCTCGTGCCCAGAAGGCCGTTGATCTCGGTCAGGTTAGGCTTGACCAGCTCGGGCTTAATTTCGGACTTAAGGGCGGCCTCGAGCGAAGCACCCGAGGTATCGAGCAACACCTTGGCGCCGGCGTTCTCGGCAATGCCCGTAATCTTGGCATAGTAGTCTGCCTCGACACCGCGGGGCAGCGAACCCGAAATGGTGACGACGTCGGCCTTGCCTGCAAGCTCGGTAAACTTGGCAGTAAAGGCATCGAGCTCCTCGGGGGCAATTGCCGGGCCACTCTCGAGCAGCTCGGTCTGGTTGCCGGCGTGGAGGATGTTGAGGCAAATGCGAGTCTCGCCCTTGATGGGCACAAAGTCGTTGTTAATACCGTTGGCGTCCATGAGCTCAGCCATGTAGGCGCCCATGTGGCCGCCGAGCAGACCGGTTGCCACAACGTCGTCGCCCAGCTGACCCAGCACACGGGCCACGTTGAGGCCCTTGCCGCCAGCGGTCTTTTCGGGCGTCACACGGTTAACGTCGTCGATAATGAGCTCATCGAGCTGATAGCGCGTATCGACAGACGGGTTCATCGTAACGGTGAGGATCATTTTTAGCTCCTTATCTCGCAGGCTCCTTGTGCCTCGCGATACGAGTCGACAAAACGGAATTACAGAATCTCAATCGTGAACGAGCGAACGACGGTCTCCTTGGGCTTGGCGATAAGGCAGCCGCGCTTGTGCTCAAGCACGTCGTCCTCATCGGAGCAGGTCGAAAGACCGCCCCAGGGCTCAACTGCCACAAAATCACCCTCGGGCTTGCTCCACACAATGAGGTACGGGAAGCCCTCAAAGCTCAGGCGAACACCCTTGTCCTCGCCCTTTTTGGAAAGCGTGACCTGACGACTCTCGAGCACGTCAAAGATGGTCTCCGCAAAATCGAAGAGCTCATGCGACAGGGGCAGCGTCTTTCCCACCATGGGGTTCTTGGAGCGGTTAGCTACATCGATCAATCCAGTCGAGGGAACGGCGGTGCAGAGCTCCGCAGCCTCGTCTTTCTCAAAGCGCAACTCGTAGTCCGTATAGGCCTCGCCCTCATCGAGCGGACTCCTAAAGCCGGGATGACCGCCGATAAAGAACGGCATGTCCTCGGTTCCCTCGTTGGTCACCTCATAGGAGACGCGCACGGCGGCGTCCTCGAGCGTATAGCGGGCGACAAGCTTAAACGGATACGGATAATCGCTCAGCAGCGCGGCGTTATCCTCCGAAGCCAGGCACATCGCCAGCTCGTTCTCGCTCTGGCTCAGCAGCTTCCACTCCTGTTTGCGCGCAAACCCATGGCGGGCGAGCTTCACATGATGTCCGGCAAACGTCATGGCGCTGTTATCGCGCAAACCTCCGCAAATCGGGAAGCAAATCGGTGCCTGGCCGGACCACACGGCGGGATCGCCCTGCCACAAGTACTCGCGACCTCCAGCCTCAATCGAGGTAAACGAACCACCGGCCGTGGAGACCTTGATAGAAATCGAATCGTTGGAGAGAGCGTATTCCATTGTCCATCCTTTCGAACAACTGCTTTTTGCTCGCAAGAACCCGTCTCGGCCCTGACCAAAGGACAAACCCGCACGTTCATCGATGCGTCCGGTTTCCCAGGCATGCAACGGGGTACCATACAGACATTGATGCAATTACAGCTGAAAGGCCTTCTTATGCGAACCATCATCCTTTATGCCTCACGCCACCACGGCAATACGAAAAAGCTCGTGGACGCCATCGTTGAGGCACACCCCGAAATCGATACCCTCGACGTGAAGTCACTCGGTAAAAACGAGTACCCCGACCTGCACGAATACCATCTGATCGGCGTCGCCACGGGCATTTATTACTCCGAGATCGACAAAGATATGGCGCGCGTGCTCACGAACGTGCTGCAGCCGCAGGACAAGGTGTTTGGCCTTATGACCTACGGTGGCAAAAACAAGTGGTACGGCAAGGATATCGATGGCATCTGCCGCATGAGGCAGGCCATCTTTATGGGTGTCTACGGCTGCCCCGGCTTTGATACGTGGGGACCGTTCAAGCTCGCCGGCGGCGTCCAGAAGGGGCACCCAACTGCCGAAGAGATTAAGGGAGCCGTCGATTTCTTCAACAAAATCGAAGACGAGTACGGCGACATCATCGTCGAAGAGTATGCCAAGCGCGAGAAGCGTCTAGCCTACGAGAAGGAGCATCCTGCAGGAGGTCTGGTGGCCGGCGTCAAGCGCACGGCAAAGAAGATCGCTAACAAGCTGTAACTGTAAAGGTGCTTTTGAGCGTTTAACCCATACGGCGGGTCCGAGCAGATTCGGGCCCGCCGTCTTTTTCTATCGTTACTCGGTAAAGGCGTTGCCGACGCTCTGGCCGCCAACATACGTCTCGACGAGGGTGAGCTCATGGTCGAACACGACAAAGTCGGCGTCGCGACCCGGCATGATGCTGCCGCACTTATCCTCGATGTGTGCAGAGCGCGCCGGCACCTCAGTTGCCATGCGAATGGCGATATCGGCGCTGGCGATGCCCCAGTCGACGATGTTCTTGACGCCCTGGGCAAGCGTGAGCACCGAGCCGGCAATGCTCTTGCCGTCGGCGAGCCAGCACAGGTTGTCCTTCATGATGACGTCCATGCCACCACTGGTGTAGCTGCCCTCGGGCATGCCGCCGCAACCCAGGCAGTCGGTGATGAGCACCGTGTGCTGCCAGCCCTTTGCCTGCAGCAGCGCCTTGATGGCGGCAGGGTTTACGTGCTTACCGTCACAGATGATCTCGGCGTAGGTCTCGGGCGTGGACATGGCAGCGCCCACGACACCGGGCTCACGGTGATGCAGCCCGCGCTGGCCGTTATAGGTATGCGTAAAGCAGCTGGCACCGGCGTTGATGGCGGCGATGCACTCATCGTAGGTGGCGTCGGAGTGACCGATGCTGGTCACCACACCCTTGGCGTTCAGAGCAGCCGCATAAGCAGCGGCACCGTCGCGCTCGGCCGCCATGGCGCTCTTAACGATGCGACCGCCCGCAGCCTCCTGCCACTGATCGAAGACCTCCTCGGAGGGATCGATAAGATAAGCGGGGTTCTGCGCGCCCACGTGCTTCATGGTAAAGAAGGGGCCCTCCAGGTAGATGCCCTGAATGCGAGCACCGCAGAAGTCGGGGCCGCGACCCTCGTCCGCCTGGGCGATGGCGGCGCAGGCATCCTTGATCTGCTCGACGCCATCGGTGAACGTCGTGGGCAGCCAGCTGGTGGTACCGCGACGGGCGAGCTCGGTCGAGCTGATATCAATGCCCTCGGGATCGTTATCGGTAGTCGAGTGGTTATAGAAGCCATGGATGTGAGTATCGACCATACCCGGTGCGATCCACGATCCCGTGTAGTCCTTAATCTCGCAAGAGGGCTCGTCGGCCTGCCAGGCGCCAAAAACGCCATCCTCGACCATAAGATAGCCGCCCAGTTGCGGGCCTGCCGGCAAGAAGAACTTGTCAGCCTTAATTGCGTACGTGCTCATATGCACTCCTTGCTTCTAAAGCAGTTGACTGTGGTAATGCTTATACCCGGTCCATGTAAAAACAAAAAGCGCCCGCCCGCCGTTATGAGCGGACGGGCGCCCTTACAGGGGGACGCGATTAAGCGGTGAAGGGGTGAATCGTCACACCCTTGACCACGCGGTTGACCGTGCCGGTGGGGCTCGGCGTATCGGGCGTGTTGCCCACGCGCACGGAGTTGAGCAGGCTGATAGCCTGGGCAAACATCACGAACGGCAGGGCAAGGTAGCCCTCGGGAAGCGCCTCGTAGCCCTTAAAGGTGAAGGACTCGCCCTCGTAGACGGTAGCGCCATCCTGCTGAACGGCAACGGTGTGCTGAGCAATCTTGTCGCCACCGATCTCGTTGAGGATGTCGATGTCGTACTGACGGGTGTAGGCGTCGTTGTTGACGAACACGAAGACGAGCGTCTTATCGTCGACGAAGGACTTAGGTCCGTGACGATAGCCCATGGAGGTGTCGTAGGAAGTAGCAACCAGACCGTGAGCGAGCTCGAGGATCTTGAGCTGGCTCTCCTGGGCAAGGCCACCGAAGGAGCCAGAACCCAAGTAGGTCACGCGGTTGAAGTCGCCAGCCAGGTAATCGGCGATCTCAGGCTCACGGGAGATGACCTCCTCGCCCATCTTGGCAATCGTCTCGACCCACTCGGCCTTCTGCTCGTCAGAGGCAGTGTCGAAAATAAGGGTGGAGAGCAGGGTCATGCAGGTGTAGGAACCGGTCATGGCGAAGCCCTTGTCGTTGGCGCGCGGAATGAGCAGCGTCAGCGCATTGGGATCATCGGCGGACTCGACGGCGAGCTTGCCCTCGGGAGCGCAGGTGATGTTGAGGAACTTGACGTTGTGGACGAGCTCCTTGGCAACGGCAACGGCGGCAAGGCTCTCGGGGCTGTTGCCAGAGCGGGCAAAGGAAACCACGAGCGTGGGATCCTCGGCGCGCAGGAAGTCGCGCGGGGCGCTCACGATGTCGGTCGTGGCGATGGGCTTAAAGTCGTAGAGATCAGTGTTGCCAGCGTGACGCAGGTACGGGGCGCAGGTATCGCCAACGTAGTCGGACGTACCGGCACCGGTGAAGACAACGGACAGACGACCCTCGCCCATAGCGCGAGCCTCGGCCAGGAAGGCCTCGATGGCCTCCTTGTTCTCGCGATAGATGTTGAGCGTATCACGCCAAAGCTCGGGCTGCTGAGCAATCTCGGCCGTGGTGATCTGGGCGCCGAGCTCGGTGAGCTCCTCGACACTCTTCTCGAACATTTTTAATACCTCTCTCTAGAAGTAATCCTCTGACGTGCAATTATACACTTCGGTTGGTTATCTGGTAGTAACCAGTTAAATGCAAAGAATCACCATATGGAAACGATGCGAGCACTAGTTACTGCGCTGGTGGTAAACCTTGTATTTAAACTGATCGGCACGAGCAACCGAGAGTGTGTACTCCACTACCTCGTTTGACTCGTTATACGTAGTCCTGACCAAATCGAGCACAGGCGAGCCCTCGACAATTCCCAAAAGGTGGGCATCGGTGGGACGGGCTATGCTCGCATAGAACTCCTCTTCGGCCACGCGAATCTTTTGCTGAAAGTCCTGCTCAATCACATCGTAAAGCGGCTTACGCTCCAGCAGCGGTCGCTTTAGGGACAGAAATTGACGAACCGGTAGATAGCTGCGTTCGACCATCATGGGCATGTTGTCGGCAGAACGAAGGCGCTTGAGCTTAAAAATGCGATCACCGATGCGCAATCCCATATGCTCGGCCAGATTCTTATCGGCCTCAATCTCGCAAAACTCGAGAATCGTGGTCTCGGGTTCTCGACCCATCGCGCGCATCTGCTCGGTAAAGCTGTAGGACTGCATAAGATTGGTTGCTTTTGCCGAACGGTCGGTCACAAAGGTACCGCGACCGTGCTGCCGAACCACCAGTCCTAAACGCTCCAGTTCCTGCAGAGCCAGGCGTACCGTAGTGCGCGAGAGACCATAGCGCTCCGAAAGTTCGCGCTCGGAAGGAATCATGTCACCGGCGCGATATTCATGGTCAATCTTTTCGGTCAGAATATCGACCAGCTGATCGTACAGCGGTTGCTTACGCGCTCCGATCGCCATCCTATCCTCCCTTTTGCTCGAATTCGGCTAACTACCTAGGGTGTTATGCATTATCTGTCTGCCACACCCGAATCATTAAGAAAACAAAAGCCGCGCGCTCTTTCGAGCACGCGGCTTTTAACATACACATGGCTTAAGGGGTCGGGGTGTGAGCCGCGTAGGGACACACCCCTCAAGCTAGAGCCTTACCAGATGCTCGGCCAGAGACCAAGCGGGCCAGCGCCCAGGATGCCAAGGACGAAGAGCAGGAGAATGCCCTTGGTCGGGGTCCAGCTGTGCTTAGCGAACATGTAGTAAAGCAGCAGCGTAAGCATAAGCGGGACGAGCTTCGGGACGATGGTGTTGAGGGTGTCGGCAACAGAGAAGTTGACCGGATCCTCGGTAACGGTGCCGTAGGTCACGGACTCCATGCCGTTACCCAGATCGGTGACGCCGCACTCGACAGCGTTGCCGTCGGCATCGGAAGCGGTAAGGGCGTTGCCGTCCTTATCGGTCATGGCGATGGTACCGGCCTCAGCGGTCTCGGTATCGATGCCCTCCATACCGGTGAAGTTCTCGGCCTCCTTCTCGGAGACGATCACGGTAGTAGCGGAGAGACCACGGGTGGTGCCGTTGGGGATCTGGAGGTTGATCTGGGTGCCACCCATGGTGACGACCAGGCAACCGACGACGAAGACGCCCATGATGGAAGCGGCACGCGTGAAGGCCTGCATGTTGGCGGTCAGAGCGTCAATAGCGCTGGTGCCAAGCTTGTAGGACCAGTTCATGAGCCAGAAGCGCAGAGCGAACTGGACGACGTTGAAGATCACCAGGAAGATGATCGGTGCAGCGGCGTTGCCGTTGATGGCCATGTTGGAGGTGATGCCGGCCGTGATAGGCACGAGCGTCAGCCAGAACAGGGCGTCACCGATACCACCGAGCGGGCCCATTGCGGCGACGCGGACGGCGCGGATCGTGGGGATGTCAACCTTGTTCTGCTCGAGCGAAAGCACGATGCCCATAACAAAGGTGACAAGGAACGGGTGGGTGTTGAAGAACTCCAGGTTGTGGCTCATGGAAGCCGCGAGGTCGTTCTTGTTGGTGTGGATCTTCTCCAGACCGGGGATGATGGAGTAAAGCCAGCCAGCGGCCTGCATGCGCTCGTAGTTGAACGATGCCTGCAGGAAGCAGGAGCGCCAAGCCATCTTGTTGAGGGTCTTCTGGTCGAGCTGCGGAGCAGGAGTGAGATCCTCGTAGTGCTCCGGGATCACATACTCATTAGATGCCATCTTCGAAGTCACCTCCGTCAGAAACAGCTGCACCCTTCAGCTCGGTCTGCTGCTGGAAGTCCCAGAAAGCGATGCCGAAGCCGATGAGAGCGAGGATGAGCAGAGCAGGGGTTGCCAGCGAATCGTTGGCAACGGTGATGAGCGCGAGGCCAAAGCCCATGAGGAAGAAGCCCCACATATCGCGGTTCATCATAACCTTGAGCAGGACGGCGAAGCCGACGAAGCGCATCATGCCGCCTGCAGCGGAGAGACCGGTCTGCAGCCAAGTCGGGATGGCAGAAGCGATGGTCTGACCGATGGTAGCGCCAGCGATGAAGAACAGGGTGACGACGACAGCGAAGATCAGGCCGAGCAGAGCCATGGCGAAGTAGTTCAGGCGCTCGATGCCCTTGGTGTCCGCGTTGTGAGCCATGTTATCGGCCGTGGACATAAGCGGGGACATAAGCGTGAAGACCAGGGTAACGCCAAGCTGGCCAAGCAGAGCGAACGGAATGGCGAGGCCGACTGCCGCGTTGGGCTCGAGGCCCGTGGCGATAGCGAGAATGGCTGCCATGATGCCGCCGATGACGGCGTTAGGCGGCTGAGCGCCTCCGATCGGCATGTTGCCGATCGTCATGAGCTGATAGGTACCACCCACGAGAAGACCGGTGTTGAGGTCGCCAAGGATAAGACCGATGACGGCGCCGGTGACGATGGGCTGATAGAGAGACTCGAGGAAGTCAAACTGGTCGATTGCCGCGATGAACGTGACGACGAAGACCAGAGCGATCTGGATGATCGAGTATTCCATCTTGCTCCTCCTTTCAAAATGAATGTACGCACTTTGGATATCACGTACAGAACGTCAGGGTTTCACTCCTGACAACGTGGATCACGAGGATTACGAGAAGAGCTTGCTCGTGTCCTCAACAGGCGTGCTCGGAACGCGCCTGATCTCCAACTCCACCCCCAATTCCTGCAGCTCTTTAAACGCAGCGACATCCTCGTCGTTAACTGCGACGGAGGTGGCGACTTGGCGCTTTCCTTCCGACATGTGCATGTTGCCGATGTTTACCTTCTTTATAGGCACACCGCCCTTGACGAGCGTAAGCACGTCTTCCGGTGTTTCGGCCACGATGAAGATCTTCTGGCGCGGGCTCGCCTTGCCAATGACGTCGATGGTCTTCTGCAGGGAGAAGAAACGCGTAGCGACGCCGGCGGGAGCGGCCATCTTCATGAGGTTCTGGCGCATGGTGTTGGACGCCACGTCGTCGTTGGCGACGAGGATGAGGTTGGAGCCCAGAGTGGAGTTCCACTGGGTGGCAACCTGACCATGAACCAGTCGGTTATCGATGCGGGTAAGAAGAATGTTGGGTTCTGCCATGTTGATCAGCTTCCTTTCGTTATTTGCTGACGACAGTTACTTGATCTCCTGAATCGCGTAACGCGAAACATCTACGACGGCTCCGGATCGGACTTTGATCTGGA
Organism: uncultured Collinsella sp.; assembly: GCA_902490325.1. GTDB lineage: Bacteria > Actinomycetota > Coriobacteriia > Coriobacteriales > Coriobacteriaceae > Collinsella. The sequence goes on from CABUDJ010000013.1 coordinate 18,717, forward strand.
CCTTCTCGCCTTCGATGCCTTTGACGGTTCCGTAGATACCGCCGGCGAAAAGAACCTCTTGACCCGGCTTGAGCTCGGTGTGCAGCTCCTTGAAGTACTTCTGCTTCTTCTTCATGTTGATTTGCGACCAGATGGTGTAAATCAAGCCCATGATGACAAGCAGGCCTAAAAGGGCGACCGAGGAGCTCAGGACGTTGGCTCCGAAATCGGCCATTAGATGCCGTCCTCGTCGCCGAAGATATCCTCTTCGTCGGAGCCGGCAACGGATGCGACCGTCTGGGCGGTGATGCCCGTCTGGCCAACGGTCACGGCCTGCTCGCCAAGCTCGGCGAGCGTGGCGTTGCCGCGGAGGAACAGAAGCTCAATAACCATGGGAAGGTTGGTGCCGGTCAGAACCTCGACGTTGTCGACATCCTGGGCAATCATCATCGCCTGGTTGAACGGGGTGCCACCAAGCAGGTCGGTAAAGACGAGCACGCCATCGCACTCCTCGCGCATGGCGGTAATAGCGGCGCGGAGATCCTCACCGTAGGAAGCAGCCTGGTCGCCCTCAAAAGGAACGACGGTAAAAGCGGGCTGGTCGCCAGCAACCATAGCGATAGCGCTTGCGAGGCCGGGTGCGAACTGTCCATGACCGGTAAGAATAAAGCCAACCATTCAAATTTCCCTTCCGAAGGTGTGTACGATCTGAGTCCGATGATTTTCGGAAGCCAGCGGGCGCTCGCCCTTAAAGCTTCTTAGAAAGCGTACTTTGAAGACCAGTGGTTTCTAAACTGGTAGTAACCACGTGACGTGTTGTTGTCACTATATCACCCCAGAAGAGGTCGCTTTCGTTGATTCATACGGTAAAACGTTTTTGCACCGCTCACGGTGATAAATCGACCGTTTACCGGTCGTTAACACTTCTACCTGCGGTTTTGAAACCGTTCCGAAATACTTTGGCAAAAGATCGGATCTTTTCCTGTGTCTAAACAACGCAGGGCGGCTAAAAATAGCGTGTAGAAAAATTGCAGGTCATTGTGAAGATATGTGAATTGGTCTTTTTGACTTAATACCAGTTAGAACCAGTTTTGAGATTATCGGTGAACGGTAGTTTTCGACCGTTCACCGGTTACTTGCAATCGTTTGCAGTTGTTTTCCCAGATGAATTAGGGAAGCGCGATGGAGCGCTTGCGCGATCACGGGAAGTTTTTGGCATTTGTCCTCATCCCCCGAACGCCAAACTCCGGCATCCAAAATGAGCTAATAGCTCACGCTAATCGTTTTCAATCATTACTTACTCAGTATACGTAATTATTTATCGTTTATCGTTAATTTTGATATGATACAAGTATCATCCAAAACGCCGATTGGAGGGGTTATGGTCCACCGAAACGCATCTATATCGAATGAAACCATCAGCCGCGAACAGACGATAGCCAAACTGAGGAAGCTCGCTCGCATCTGCAAATGGGCCACAATCTGCATTACCACAGCGCTCGCTCTGGGACTCCTCGCAGTCATTGCGATTGACCTTCTACTTATATTGCCCGGCCTCTCCCAAGGGTCGTGCCTCCAATCCGTAGAACTTCAAGCCGGCGAAGGGCCGTGCCTGGCTATTGTCGGTACCGATGCGCAGGCCCCACTTATGCTCGTCGCACACGATGGCCACACTGCCATAGGGAGCCTCTTGATGACATGCCTCGCGCTTACCATCGCGATAAGCGTGCGCAGGCTTTTCTTCAACATTGAAAAGGAAGGCAGGCCCTTTGACCTTGAATGTAACCAGACACTTCGTCGAGTAGGACATTTATTCCTTATCGGCGGCGTTGCCGTGAGGCTTCTTGGTGCCGTAATCACGGGAATGATACTCTTAGGATTTGGCGGCAGCTTTACGGATGCGTTCGCCGGCCAGTTATTCGAGCCCTCCATGCTCTTTGCAGGCCTGATTATTTGCCTGATTGCCAGCATCTTCCGCTACGGGTATATCCTGCAAAAACAAGATGACGAGTTGCTCTAGGAGGAATCCATGATTATTCTGCGGCTTGACCGCATGCTCGCCGAACGCAAGATCTCATCCAAAGAGCTTGCGGAACGCGTGGGCATCTCCCAGGTCAATATGTCACGCATTAAGACGGGCAAGGTTTCTGCCATACGTTTTTCAACTCTTGACGCGATATGTCGGGCACTCGACTGCCAACCGGGCGATGTACTGGAATATATATCCGACGATGAAGCCGATAGCCTTTTTGGACTTAAAGATGAATAGCCATAATTAAGCCGCCAATCACGCCCTCAACGCAAAAAGTCCGCCAGAACGACTTCCGTACTGGCGGACTTTCTGCTGTCTATCGGCTAGATGCTCGATGAGCCGTGCGACTCTTTACGCAAACAGGCCGTAGATGCTGATGTTGGCCTTGGCGTAGAGGCCGTTAGCATACTCGGTCCACTTGGAGCTGGCGCTCGAAGCCTGCGAAGAGTACTGCTGGTAAGCAGTGTAGTAGGCGGTCATGGCCTGCTTATAGGTGGCGCTATCGGCCGTAAAGGCATCGTCGGCAAAGGCCTTAGCGTAGGTGCCGTTCTCGTCCTTCCAGGTACCCTTCGAGCTATCCCACTCGTCGCCGGCAAGGTTGATGATGTAGTCGGCGTAATCCTTGCTCGCGGTGTCCTCATTGCCGTCAGAAGGCTCGGTCGGAGCGGTCGGCATGCTTGCGGAGCTATCGCCCACCTTCTTCTTGTAGAGCTTCTGCAGCGTCGCGGACTGGCGGACGATCTGCTTGGCCTGGTCCTTGGACACGCCATACTGCGTGGCCATGGTCTTGTAGTCCGAAGTGCCGATGGATTCCTCGGCGTACTGCTTCATCTCCTTAGAGGAGACGGTAATGCCCTCGTCCTCGGCAGCGTCGAGCAGGATCTTGTTGCGCACGTAGGACAGGATAACGTCGGCAGACGGAGCGGTGTAGTTGCCATCGCTATCCTTGACGGTGTCGAGGCTGTACTGGCTCTCGATGGCCTCGCGCGCGGTGATGTCGCTCTTCTTGCCGTTGTAGCTGTAGCTCGCCACGGTCGAATCGAGCTGGTCCTCGGTCAGGGTCGCCGAGCCGACGCCCTTGCCGCCAAAACCACCGTTGCCGATAAAGAAGCCGACCACGGCAGCGATCACGACGGCGACCACAAAGGCGGCAATCATCGTCTTCTTGTGCTTGCAAACGTGGTCGTCCACGTCGGAGTCGTTGTCCTCATCCTGCTCCTCGGGCATGAGGTTCTCGTCGGCGGCGTCCGCGGCGAACTTTGCCTCCAGGCGAGCGTCCTCCTCCTCGGCGGTCGTGCCGGCGGCAATATGCTCGGCAGACGTGCCGGCGACCAGGTCGATCTTCTCGTCCTCATCACCGTCGGGGCCTTCGCCGCGCTCGATGATCTGGATGCCGTCGATCTCGTCCTTCTCGTCCTTCTTTTGAATCAGACCCATATCGGTTACTCCTTGTTAGGAAACATAGTCCCCAATAGAATACGCCCGGCAGAGCGCCGGGCGTATTGATTCTTAGGTTATACGCAAACACTTAAGTACTATTTAGGCGTTTGCAGCGTGCATACCTTAGGCCAGGTGCGCGATAACGGCATCGGCGAAGGCCTGCGTGCCCACAGCACCCTCGACGGAGCCAGTCTGGGCACGACGCACGTCACCGGTAACCTGCTCGCCCTCGTCGAGCGTGGCAGAGACGGCGGCGCGAATGCGATTGGCAGCGTCGTTCTCGCCCAGGTGATCGAGCATCATCGCAGCAGAGAGGATCTCGGCTGTGGGGTTGGCGATATCCTTGTCCGCGATATCGGGTGCGGAGCCATGCGTGGCCTCAAAGATGGCGCAGTCGGCACCGATGTTGGAGCCGGGGGCCATACCCAAGCCGCCCACCAGGCCGGCGCACAGGTCGCTCACGATGTCGCCGTACAGGTTGGGCAGCACCAGGACATCGAAGTCGTTGGGGTTCTGGACCAGGCCCATGCAGGTGGCGTCGACAATCTTGTCGTTGAACTCGATATCGGGATAGTTGGCGGCCACCTCGCGCGCAACGCGCAGGAACAGGCCGTCGGTCGCCTTCATGATGTTGGCCTTGTGCACGGCCGTCACCTTTTTGCGGCCGCAGCGGCGGGCATGCTCAAAGGCATACTCCACAATGCGGCGGCTCTTGGCGATAGAGATCGGCTTGATCGAGATCGCGGAATCGGCGGCGAAGGTCTTTTGGCCCGAACGTTCGACGAGCTGCGAGAGCTCCTCGACCTCGGCAGCGCCCTCATCGAACTCGATGCCGGCGTAGAGGTCCTCGGTGTTCTCGCGCACGATGACCAGGTCGACGTCGCGGAAGCGCGAGCCGTCGCCCGGCTGCGACAGGCAGGGGCGCACGCAGGCGTACAGGTCGAAGTGCTTGCGCAGGGCCACGTTGACGCTGCGGAAACCCGTGCCGACCGGCGTGGTGATGGGGCCCTTGATGGCAACCTTGGTCTCGGCGACCGCATCGAGCACGTGCCGGGGCAACGGCGTGCCAAACTCGTCCATGACGCCGGCACCGGCCTCCTGGACGTTCCAATTGATCTGGACACCGGCAGCCTCGACCACGCGGCGCATGGCCTGCGTAATCTCGGGACCGATACCGTCACCGGGAATCAGGACTACATCGTGCGCCATAATCTGTTACTCCTCGTCTTCGGCGTCGTCAGATTTTTTAACGCTAGCACGCTTCTTCTTTTTGGAGAGATCCAGGCCAAAACGTTTAACAAGCATTTCGCAAATCTCGCTCGAACGGGCCTTGAGATAGCTGCCCTTACCGTTCTCGGCATCGAACTTAAGGCGCAGCGCAAGCTTCTCGGCAACCTCGGCGTCAATCTCGCCCTGGCCAAACTCGTACAGGCAACCGAGCATATCGCGATACTCGAGGTCGCCGTGGTAGCACTGGATGGCCTCGTCCAGGATGGGCCAAGCCTCGCGCGAACGCTCGACGCTCGTGGCACCCCACACGCACAGCAGGCGGAAGGCGGCATAGCGCAGCGTGGAGGAGATCTCGTCGAACAGCGCAGTCTCGGCGCCCTCAAAGGCATCGCCCAGCTGCTCGGGGCAGGTGGTAGCGAGCGCCGTCAGGGCATCGAGGGCCTCCCAGCGGGTCTGCGCCTCGGGGCGGTCGAGCGCCTCGATCAGCGCGGGCACGCAGGGCACGACGCGCTGCGGATCGCGCTCGGCAAGCAGGTGCAGCACGCGGGCGGCAAACTGGCGGATGCGGCGCGTGGGGCAGCCGAGCTCCTTGACCAGACGGTCGACGGCGTTCTCGTTCTCCTCTGCCAGCTGGAGCTGTGCCAGCTCCTCGTCGGTGAGCTGTTCGTCTTTATTTTCTGCCATAGTTACCTCTTCTTACTATTTCTTAGCGTGCTTGCCAGCACCCTTGCTGTCATCGGTGACCGAGATGAGCTGTCGGTCGGCAGCGCCATTACGACGCGCACGGCGGCGTTCCTCGGCATCGCCCGCGTCGGCGGCGGCGCGGTGTGCCTTGTTGACGTTAAAGACCTCGTCGTGCTTGCGCCACGGACCGACGGACTCGCCAAAGCTCATCTTAAGGCCGGCGATAAAGCCGCCGAGCCAGCCGATCGGCGCAAACTGCACCAGCGGGAACAGCGAGAACACCCAGGTCAGCAGAACGACTGCCGCCGCTCCCGCAAAGTTGGCAATCCAGTAGTCGCGCTTGGTGATGACGCGCTTTTCGCACGCCCACTGGCCGCACAAAAAGCCAATGTAGATCGCGAAGAGAAAGAGCACCAGCGCAAGCACCACGAACGTCCAGCTCATGGGCGCTACTCCCCGTGATGGTGGCCGCAGCAGCACTCGTGGCCGTCGTCATTACCGTGACCGCCGCAGCACTCGTGGTCCTCGCCGTGATGGTGGCCGCAACCGCACTCGTGGTCCTCGCCATGCTCGCCGCAACCGCAGCCTTCCTCGTGAGCACCATGCTCCTCGGGACGATACTGCGACCAGTCCAGACCGGCGGCGATGGCGTCGGCCTCCTCCTTATAGAGGACCGTGACGGCCTGGGTGCCCAGCTTGGCGCCACCGATGGCATCGAGCATGTCGTAAAGCGTAAAGGCCACGTCGGCGCCAGGCAGCGCAAGCTCGCGGTCATCGGCATAGGCGAGCGCCAAGCGCAGGTCCTTAATGAAGTGCTCGACCATAAAGCCGGGCTTGTAGTCGCCGTCGAGCGCCTTGGGCGCCAGGCTCTCCATGGCGCCGGACTTGCCGGTGCCACCCAGGATCATCTGACGGGTCTTCTCAAGATCAAGGCCGCTCAGCTCGGCAAAGGCCAGCGCATCGGCCATACCGACCATGCAGGCGCCCAGCGACACCTGGTTGGCAAGCTTGGCAGCCTGACCCTTGCCGGCGCCATCGAAGCAGCAGATGGTTGCCGCAAAGGTGGAAAGGATGTCGCGGACCGGCGCGATGTCGTTCTCGGTGGCGCCCACGATAGCCGTGAGCGTGCCGGCGATGGCACCCGACTCGCCGCCGGTGACGGGGCAGTCAAACGCCATGCGGCCGGAGACCTGGGCGGCCTCGGCAATGTCGCGCGCCAGCTCGGGCGAGCTCGTGGTAAGGTCGATCAGGACCGCACCGGGCTTAGTGCACGCGAGCAGACCGTCACCCGCCAGGTAGAGCTCCTCGACCTCGGAGGGATAACCCACCATGGTAAAGACGACGTCGGCGTTCGCCGCGGCATCTGCCGGCGTATCGGCCCAGACGGCACCGCGCTCAACGAGCGCTGCGGCCTTGGACTTGGTGCGGTTGTTGACCGTGACGGGATAGCCAGCGTCCAGAATGTGGCCGGCAATGGGGGCACCCATAATTCCGGTGCCGATAAATGCGACAGAGAGCTTGTTTGCCATGAAACCTTTCCTTTTGGGTTGGGTGTTATTACCAGGTTGAATACTCGGTGCCAGCGTTTGGGCTGTGAGTCGAGGGCGATTACGGACGCATCGCTTGCCTACTGCCCGCGCACGCGGCGAGCGATGCGGTCGGAAAGCGAGGCTTTCTCGGCGCGGTTCTTACCCCAAAACGCAAGTGCCACCATGCCGGGCCCCACGTGCGAGCCAATGGTAGGACCCACGGAGCTGCGAATGATCGTGACGTCGGCGCAGCCCTCCTCCTTGCGGATGGCGGCTTCGAGCCAGTCGCCGTCCTTTTCGGCATCGGCCGTCATAATGGCGATGGGCATGGTGCGATCGGGCACATAGTTCTCGCGGAACGACTTGAGAATGGACTTGAGCGCCTTCTTGCGACCGCGGTTGACGCCGATCAGCGACAGCGAGCCGGCCAGGTCGTAGGACAGCTCGGGTTTGACGTCGAGCTTTGCCGTGAGCTGTGCCGCCGCGGGCGGAATGCGGCCGCCGGCAGCCAGCGCGTCAAAGCTCTCGAGCGTAAAGTAACCGTGGACATAGGTCTTGGCCTCGTTTGCCCAGTCGACCAGCTGCTTGGCGGTCAGTCCCGCCGAACGCTGGCGCACGGCCTCAAGCGCCAAGAGCTCGCCGGTCGCACAGGGCAGAGCGTTGTCGACCACGTACAGTTCAAAGTTGGGATACTCGGCGCGCACGGCGTCCGCCGCCTGGCACGCGGAGTTGTAGCTCGACGACAGCGCCGAGGTAAAGCACAGGTAGACCGTGGGCGTACCCTCTTTGGCGCACTCGGTAAAGAACTCGATATAGCGACCGAGCGACACAGCCGAGGTGGACACGCGGGCACCGGCGCGCATGCGGTCGTAGAACTCCTTGGGTGTGATGCTCGACCAGATGTCATCCGTGTGCTCCTCGCCATCGATAATGAAGGGGAAACCCAAGATATCGGCATCGAGGTTCGCGGCGACCTCGGGGCTAAAGTCGCAGCAGGTATCGACGACGATGCGGCAACGGTCCGAATGACCGGCGGATGCGGCCTTGTCCATCAAAGCGACTCCTTACGTAAAAAGGCGGCCACCCGCATGGGATGGCCGCCAACCGTTAACTCATGCAAGTTAACGTATTTTACTCGTCAAGTGTTTCGATACGGGGCTTGATGATGCCATATCCACCATTCTTACGGTGATACACCACATTGATGAGGCCAGTCGTCGCGTTCTCGAACACGTAGAAGTCGTGGCCGAGCAGATCGGTCTGCACCAGCGCCTGCTCCTCAGTCATCGGGGTGACATCGATGACCTTCTCGCGGACGAGCAGGTCGTCCTCCTCCTCGGGCAGCAGCAGGTCGGCCAGATCCTCGACGCGCTCGACCGGTGCGACATCCGCCGCGCTGGCACCGCCCTGGCGGTTGTCCACGACCTTGGTCTTGAACTTGCGCAGCTGGCGGGTGACCTTATCGGCGGAGAGGTCGATGGCGGCGTACATATCTGCACCGTGCTCGGCAACGCGAATCACCGAACCGCGAGCGCGAACCGTAACCTCGACGATTGCCGGGTTGGGGTTCGAGGGGTTCTTCTCATAGCGAAGTACAACGTCGACCGTCATGGGCTCGATATCGAAAACCTTGAGCGCCTCGCCGATCTTCTCATCCACATGCGCACGCAGAGCATCGGTTACCGTCGTCTTGCGTCCAGAAACCTTGATATCCATACGTGGCTCCAATCTGCCTCGGGGACTTACTGTACTGGCTATGTACCCATTGCCGTGCATTTAATCACGCGGATTCCCAAAGACCCGAATAACGATTGCTTGATACCGCATACCGAAGTCTCGCACTTTTCTGTGGCAAAGTGCGCTATAGGAGGGAGCTGGCGACTTTGTATTTGGTCCCGAAAATTGGCTTTGACCTGCTGGTTTTATAGAGATGAAAAAGCTGGGCTCCCCTATTGGGGAAGCCCGGCAGTGCGTGTTGAAACCGTGAAGAGGCGTCTCTCCTAGCGCATAGGAGACGCCACCCCTAGCAATAACTAGCTATTAAGCTTGTTAATGTCGTCGTCGGTGATGGTGTCTTCCTGGCTGGACGATTTGTCTTCGGAGGATGCGGTCTCATTGTTGGAATCGGAGGACTCGCTGCCGGAGGACATGGTCTCACTGGACTCAGAGTCGCCCGGTTGCACGTTAGCGCCCGAAACCGTCTTAGTGGTGAGGTCGTAGGGCATCGTGCCATACCAGACGCAGTGGACTGCCTCGAGCGTGCCGTCGGCCGTAATACCGTCGAGGGCATCGCTCACGGCACGGCATAGCTCATCGTTGGCCGCGAGGCCCGCGACGCCGAGCGTCGAGGGTGTCTCGAGCGCGCCGACGTAAGAGATCTGGCTCATCAGGCGCGCAAGGTAGCCGCCGGCCGTGGAATCGCAAATCACGTAGTCGATCTCGCCGGACTCGAGCGCCTCAAAGCACTCGTTGATGTTGGAGAAGGTCTTTTGGTTGGCCGTGATACTCTGCTTGGCAAGCGCCTCCTGCGAGGCCGAGGAGGTCTGAACGCCCAGGGTAGCGGTGTTAAGCGTTTCGGTGGAAACGCTCAGCGACTCGCCGTCGCTCGTCTTCCCGAACACTGCCGCAGCGTCGTACAGGCAAGTACCAAGCGTGCTGATGTCACCATCCGTGGAATTGATGTCGCCAATGAAGATGTCGGCCTTTTTGTCGCCAAGCGCGGAATCGGCAGAAGACGCATCGACGAAGGCAACCTTAAGGCCCATACGGCTTGCAAGGGCGCAGGCAGCATCGACCGCGTAGCCCGTGAGGTTACCATCGGCGCCCTGCATGGCCTGCGGGGCATCGGAGGTATCAAGGGCAACCGTCAGGGTACCGGGAGTGACCAGGGCATCATCCGACACCGTCGGCGTGACGGTCTCGCGCTCGATCTGGTCAATCGTGGGTGTCGTGAACGTGGACAGTGGGTTGAACGCGCATCCGCTCAAACCCAATACGGCAATGACCGCCGCGGTCCCAGCGCCTAACCGAGCCGCGTGCATCAAGCTGCCCCTCACCATGTCCACTACCCTGCCTTCTGTGTCGTATACAATCCGTGCGTTGCGCGGAATAACGGGTTGTTCCCACCAGCTGACCTGGTATTTGACCCCACACTTGCGCACCGGGGTGTTTGCTCGGGAGGCCATAGCCACCTTCACGACTGGCCCGCTCGCCCGCGAGGCGGTATTGCCCCAAAGAAAGTAGAACGGACGGTGCGGCTTACATCTAGGACGCGCCATGATCGCGCCGCGCGCACGCGGTCGCTTACGTGGATCCCTTTGACCGCGTCTGTCTTGGACTAGGATGGACATTTCGTCCGTCCGCAACCACAGCCTGGCAGGAACGTAGCGCATTATAGCTAAGTTCAAGCTAAAGTTTAAGGTTAGGGGCGTCATTCGCACCGTGAGCACAGATTTTGCAGGTCGGAGCGGACCATTCGTGCCCCCATGAAGCCCGGAGCTCCCCTACGGGGAGCTCCGGGGTACCCGTCTCAGGGTGCCGTGGCCAAAAAATAGCAAATATGAGTACTGTTACCAATTTAGTAGCAGACAATTTTGGCCTCTCGGACAGATTTTGCGCTCAGTGTCGCCAACCTGATGCTTAGTTATTCTACATTTGTTTATTATCTTCTTACTTTACGACGCCTCCGAGTCCTAAATTCTTTGATTTTGCTGTTACTGATTTAGTGACAGTACTCATATTTGCCATTTTTTGGCCAGGGCATATGAATAACCCCCTATTTTTGACGCGAATTATACCGGCTTAAGCCCAAAACACGCCCGCAGCGTGTTAAGCAACGCCTCTTGCTTCTTCCTGCGGGCATCGACACGATTCCGGTACCGCTTTCGCATACGCTGGTGGATGCGCCATGCGAGCGCTTCCATCGCTTCCATGTCGCAGAGCATTTCGTTGTTGACCGTCGCGACCTCGATTCCCATAGTAATCAAGCCCGTGTTGCGTTTTTCATCATGGACACGTCCCCTTCGAGAGGAATGACCCAGCTCACCGTTGTATTCCAGGTCAAACCGGGCTGTTTCCTGGTACGCATCGCAAACTGCATGCGGCATCCCCGAGATTGCCTGCGCGCGGTCATCGAACTCGATCTTGTAGTCGGTCTTAAAGGGACCGCAGGCAAATCCGCCATAGGAAAACGGAAGCGAAAACATGGCAAGCATGATGCACTCCATGGGTGAGCGCAGGTTTTCTGACAGGTAGGGACACAGGCGTAGCAGTTGTTTGGCCGCACTCCCCTTGCATGCCGCAAGGTAATCTGCCAGGCGATCGGGCGTCAGCACCGGCTCGACTTCAAAGTAGCCCACGTCTGCCGGTTGGTCCTTGTCCTTTGCAAGTCTATTCGCAACAGGTGAGGTGTAGGGAGGCAGATACTTCCCGCGATCACTTAGTGAAATCTTGGAACACAGTTCCTGGGCCAGTGCAAACGCCTGGATACAGCCGACCTCGCGGGCGACGGCAACACAAAGGGCCTCGGGAGATAGGCTGTACACCCCCGGTTCCACCTCTAGAATCGAGCCGGCAGGCAACCCGGAACACACGGACCAGCCCACGCCAGGCATGCGTCGGCGCTGCGCCGCAGATCCCACCAGCAAGCACAGATCTTCTTGCACCTCGCCGCTTTTGGCTCCAATTCGCACCAGGTCGGGAAGATAGATATCCTCGGTCGAAGGCGATGACGTACACAGCACGCGGCACTCCTCCTCGGGCTCAAGGTCCTTCCAGCCGATGTATCCCATCTGTCGGCGCTCGGCGCGCATCATGCGTAGCGCCGAGGCGCCTGTTAGGATTGCGGAAGCCGCTAGCTGTTCGCCTGTCGGCTCGTTGCACCGCTCAATCTTTACCGCCACACGAATCACCCCTACCAGACGCGTGCGATAGCGAGGCCATCAACGGCCGCGGCACCGGCGCGCTTGAGTTCCGCCGAAGCCGCTGCCATCGTCGCACCCGTGGTGATAACGTCGTCGATAAGCAGCAGGCGGCGGCCCCGCACGTCCTCAACGGTCTCGTACATGCCTCGGGCGCGTTCACGGCGTTCTTCACGACCGAGTTCACGCTGGTCGCCATGGCCGTACTTAACGAGGGCGTCAAGCAGCGGAACACCAGACAGCTCGCAAAATGGGCGCGCGATGGCTTCCATATGATCGAAACCGCGTCGCCGAAACGCCGCCGCCGTCGCGGGCACAAACACCACGGCATCGGCGCCGGACAACACACCGCCGTAGCGTTCGGGTGCCGCGACCTGGGCATGTAAGGCGGTGTCGTATAGCAGCTCTGCCAGATACGGCGCCAGACGTCGCTCGCCCGCGTCTTTGTACGCTTTAATGATCCGCGGCAGCGGATGCGTGTAAACGGCACATGCCAGGCACCGGTCGAGCGCTTCGGCCATCGCCGAAGACGCACCCTCGACCGAGCACTCGGTGCACAGCAAGTCTCCAAACGGGGCTCCGCATCGGGTGCAGCTATAACGTGGGTCAATGAGCGCGAGCGCGGCCAGGCAGTCTTGGCAAATAAGCGCGCCGGCGCGCTCGCAGCCAGCACATCGCGTGGGCGACAACGCCTCAAGCGCCTCGTGCGCCGCCTGCTCGGCAAACGGTAACAATTCGTCCGCAAACGGTAGGATGCCAGCACCTTGCAGGCATCCCAACACATCCAAATGTCTCTTCACGACACAACCCTCCCTACGCTCGGTCGCAGGGAGGGTTGTTGATTCAGCGTCATGGTACCCCGACGCGTTTGGGGTCAGGCAGGTTAAATCCGTTTGCGGGCACTATTCGCCGGTGGGCGGTTGCGGTGCTGACGAGTTTTGGGTCGAGCCCTCGCCACCATCTTGACGCGGCTTGCGGGAACGACGACGGCGACGGCGCTTCTGGCCCTGGTCGGCCGAACCCTCGCCACCACGATCTTCGCGCGACTCGCGTTCGTCGCGAGCAGCGCCGCGCGCGGCCTTGGCGGCCGCCCCTCCGCCATCTCCGGGGCGACGACGTGTGACCTTGACCTCGCCATCCGAGACCTGATCGGCCACGGAGGGCACCGAGGGCTTTTGCTGCGTGCCCGAGGAATGGCGACGACGCGGACGCGGGGCGCGCTCGTCATCGTTGCGCTGCTTGCCGCCCTTGTCGGCAGGCGTATCGGAACCCGAACTACCCTTGGGGGCGGCACCGGCTTCGCGAGCGGCTGCGGCGCGGAAGGCGTCCTCGCGGTCCTCGCTCGACAGGTGACGGTGGCGACGACGCGTGGGATTCATGCCACCGCCGCGGTTTTGCTGCTGAGGCTGCTGGGCCTCGCGCTCGCGGGGGGAGTTCTTGCCTGCGGGAGCGGCCTCGCCGGCATCGCCCGAACCCGAGCGCTTGCGGCGACGACGTCCACTGGCAGCCTCCTCAGCCTCGGGTGCCTCGGCCTTGCCGCGACCCTTACCGCGGCCGCGACCCTCGCCCTGGCTCTGACCGGCACGGGTATCGGCGTCCGCATCGCGACGGCGGCGCTTGGGCATCGACGTGCCAGCCAGACGGTCGGCACTCGACAGGCCATCGCCCACGTCGACGCCGTTCTCGCGGTCGAGCTCCATAAGCGCCAGGCGCATCTCGGGCGACTCGATACGCTCGAGCACATCGCGCGTCACGCAGTCGGGGCGGCAGTTGCAGCCCTGCTCGGCGGCCTTCTTTTTGCAGCCCTCAGAGCAGGTCATGTCGGCCAGGTTGACCTTAAAGACTTTGCCGTTCTCCAGGCGCAACACCAGCTGCTCACGCGGCGTGTCATATTCCTGGATGCGCGCCTTGCCAAGCGGCGTATCGATAAGCGTCTTCTTTTTGGGCGCGCGGCTCTTAAAGTCCTTGTACGCCTCGAACTCGTAGCGTAGGCAGCACATCAGGCGGCCGCAGACGCCGCTAATCTTGGACGAGTTGAGCGGCAGGTCCTGCTCTTTTGCCATGCGGATCGAAACCGGCTCAAACTGTCCGCCAAAGCGTGTGCAGCAGAGCTCCTGGCCGCACTGGGCATAGCCGCCCACCAGGCGAGTCTCGTCGCGCACGCCGATCTGGCGCATGTCGACGCGAATGTGCAGCGTCGAGGACAGATCCTTGACGAGCTGGCGAAAATCGACGCGCTCCTCGGCCGCAAAGTAGAACACGGCCTTCTCGCCGCCAAACAGGTACTCGACGCCGACCGGCTTCATCTCGAGGTCGAGTTCTTTGACCAGACGGCGGAAATCGATCATGGCCTCGTCGCCCTGGATGGCAAGATCGTCGGCAAGCTGCAGGTCGATGTCGCTCGCCACGCGCAGCACGGGCTTGAGCGGCTGACCGATCTCGTCTTGCGGCACCTCGAAGGGATCGGCCG
>CABUDJ010000014.1 GCA_902490325.1 uncultured Collinsella sp.
GTATGTGACTCGGCCCGCCGGCCCGTAAATTGTATCATCCAGTGTGGAGCGTGAACGCCCGTTGCCGCGTGCGATGGGCTTGCAATAAGAGGAGAGCCATGTCGAAGCAAGCGGTCGTTGGAATCTTGGCGCATGTCGATGCTGGCAAGACCACGTTGGCCGAGGCCATGCTGTTCAACGCGGGTCGCATTCGCAAACGCGGCCGCGTGGACGATGGCGATTCGCATCTGGATACGAACGAGATTGAGCGCGAGCGTGGCATTACGATCTTCTCGTCGCAGGCCGTACTCGACCACGGCGATACCCACGTCATGCTCGTGGATGCGCCGGGGCATGTCGATTTTTCTGCCGAGGCGGAGCGCACGCTGCGCGCACTCGACTATGCGATTTTGGTTGTGGGCGCCAACGATGGCGTGCAAGGGCACACCGAAACCCTGTGGCGCCTGCTTGCGCGCTATGACATTCCGACGTTCATCTATATCAACAAAATCGAATTGGAGAATCCCGGCCGCGATGTTTTGCTGGCACAGCTTGGGCAGCGTCTTTCCGAAGGCTGCCTGGATGCCAACGAACTGCTGGCGGGCGGTGCCGTTCAGGAGGACGCTGCTGCGTTGGACGAGGCGGCGCTCGAGGAGTTTCTTGAAGCGGGTGAGCTTTCCGTCGCAACGCTGTCGCGCATGGTTGCCGAGCGCAAGCTCTTTCCCTGTTTTGCCGGCTCGGCGCTCAAGGACCAGGGCGTGGACGAGCTGCTGGATGGTATATGCGCACTGATGCGTGAACGGGCATGGCACCCGGAGTTTGCCGCGCGCGTCTACCGTGTGAGCCGCGGGGATCGCGGCGAGCGCTTGGCATGGGTTAAAGTGACCGGCGGCACGCTGCATGCCAAACAGCTGATTAACGGACGTTCCGGCGCCGAGGCGTGGGAGCAAAAGATCGACCAGGTGCGCATCTATAACGGCGAGAAATACGAGCTTGCCCAGGAAGTTGCCGCTGGCGGCATCTGCACCGTGACGGGTCTTGCGCACGTTCGCCCGGGTGATGCCCTGGGCGCGGAGCCCGCGGGCGATACGCCCGTCATTGCGCCGGTCCTCACCTATACGGTGCTTCCGGGCGAACACGATGTCCACGCGGTGTTCAAAGCGCTGACTGAGTTGGCGGACGAAGATCCCATGCTCGGCGTAAGCTGGAACACGCATCTTGAACAAATACATCTGCAGTTCATGGGAGCGGTGCAGCTCGAGGTCGTGCAGCGCGTGCTGGCCGATCGTTTTGGCCTTGCGGTCGAGTTTGAGCCCGGCGGCATCCTCTATAAGGAGACCATTTCGCAGCCGGTCGAGGGCGTGGGCCATTTTGAGCCGCTGCGCCACTATGCCGAGGTACATCTGCGCCTGGAGCCGTTGCCAGCGGGTTCGGGCGTGCAGTTTGGCACCGTGACCTCGACCGACGAACTCGATCTTAACTGGCAGCGTTTGGCACTCACCAACGCCATGGAGCGCGATCACCTGGGCGCGCTGACCGGCTCGCCCATCACCGATGTGTGCATTACGCTCACGGGCGGCCGTGCGCATGCCAAACACACCGAGGGCGGCGATTTTCGCCAGGCCACGTACCGCGCGATTCGCCAGGGGCTCATGCAGGCGCGTGAGGCTGGCGCGGCGGTACTGTTGGAGCCGTGGTATCGCTTTGAGCTCGAGGTGCCGGGGGAGTGCGTGGGCCGGGCGCTCTCGGATGCCACGCGCATGGGTGCCGAGTACGAGCCGCCGACGATGGCGGGAGACCGGGCGAAGCTTGTGGGTCGCGTGCCGGCATCCGAAGTGCAGGATTACGCGCTGGAGGTGGCTGCCTACACGAGTGGTCGCGGACATCTGTACCTAGAGTTTGCCGGCTATGCGGCTTGCCATGATGCCGAGCGCGTCATCGAGACGGCCGCCTATGAGCCAGAAGCCGATCTGCCCAACACGCCCGACTCGGTCTTTTGCTCTCACGGCGCCGGTTACACGGTCAAATGGTACGACGTACCCGCCGCGGCGCACGTAAAGATCGATCCCGCCACCTTCCGCCCCTGGCGAGCAGCAGACGCCGAGTTTTTCGGCCACATGTGACAAAGGGACAGTTCCTTTGTCACATGCTATTGGTATAACTCGGTATAAGTTGGTATAACTATTACCAGGGTTTGCCAATCCGAGGAGGCCGACATGAATCCAAATCCCTTTAAGCCCACGGCTGGCAAGCGGCCTCCGATACTCATCGGTCGCGAGTCGGTCATCGAAGATTTTGAGGAAGGGCTCGATAACGGCGCCGGAGCGCCGGGTAGGCTCATGCTCATTACGGGAAACCGCGGCTGCGGCAAGACGGTTCTCCTGCGGGAGCTGCAACGTCTCGCCAGCGAGCGCGGATGGGCGGTTGTCTCCGATTCCGCGTCGCTTGGCTTATGCGACCGCTTGGCCGATGCGCTTCGCTCGAATAAACCCGTTGTGACGTCAATGGAGTTCGGTCCGTCGTTTGGTCGGATGTCGGTCGAGGCGGCGCGAGCAAAGGGCGAGACGTTGCGAGGGCTGGTCAACGAGCGCCTCAAGAGGCTCGGTCCAGGCAAGGGCATACTGTTTGCGATTGACGAGGCGCAATCGGCGTCTATCGAGGAGCTGGCGGCCCTTGCCGTTCTCTATCAGCAGGTGCTCGGAGACCAGGATGCCGCGGGCTTGCCCGATAGCGAGCAGCGCGGTCTTGCGCTGGTGTTCGCCGGCTTACCCAGTATGGTTGACGACCTGCTCGAAGAGCCGAGCGTGACGTTTTTGCGGCGTGCCCAGCAGCGTACGCTGGGGGCGATATCCTTGCCCAAGGTGCGTGATTCATATATCCAGGCGGTCAAAGATGCTGGTCTTTACGTTGACGCGGAGACGGCGGACCTTGCGGCGCGCAAGAGCATGGGGCATCCCTATATGGTTCAGCTGGTGGGATATTACATGTGGCGGTCTGCTGTCCGGCGTAGCTCGCAGGTCATCGAAAGGCGCGATGTCGAGGATGGCCATGCGGATGCCGTCTCCGAGTTCTACGAAGCGGTTGACGCGCCTCTGTATTACGGGCTGCGCAGTCCACAGCGCCTCTTTATCGAGGCCATGGCGGTTGACGAGGGCAAACCGACGCGCATGGCGGATATCATTGAGCGCTGCGAGCGTACCCAGAGCTGGGCGAGTAAATATCGCGCAAGCCTGATTCGCGAGCGCGTCATCGAAGCTGCCGGATACGGCCTCGTCCGGTTTACCGTGCCCATGCTGGGCGCGTACATTCGCGATCGAGTTTTATGGCATGAGTAGGGTGATAAAGGTGACGGAACAGAAGATGAGCCCGCAGGCTATCGAAGTGCGTGGCGCACGTGTACACAACCTCAAGGACATCGATATCGATATTCCGCTGGGAAAGCTCGTGGGTATTGCCGGCGTGTCGGGCTCGGGCAAGAGTTCGCTGGCGCTGGGGGTTCTTTATGCTGAGGGCTCGCGTCGCTACTTGGAAGCACTCAGCACCTATACTCGACGTCGCCTGACGCAGGCCGAACACGCCCAGGTGGACGAGGTACTGCACGTGCCGGCGGCGCTCGCATTGCATCAGCGCCCCAGCGTGCCGGGCGTGCGTTCCACCTTTGGCACCATGACCGAGCTCAACAACAGCCTGCGTCTGCTCTTTAGCCGCTGTGCCCATCACGTGTGCCCGCATTGCGGGGCGCGTGTGGAGCCGAGCCTTAATGTGGCTGCGGGCCTGTCGCTCACGTGCCCCGCATGCGGCCGCGAGTTCTACGCGCCGGGTGCCGAGGACCTTGCCTTTAACAGCGGCGGCGCGTGCTCTACCTGCGGCGGCACTGGTGTCATGCGCGAGGTGGACGAGGCGAGCCTGGTGCCCGACGAGTCAAAGACCATCAACGAAGGCGCGGTGCTTCCCTGGGGTACGCTCATGTGGGATCTGATGAAGCAGGTGGCCGGCGAGATGGGCGTGCGCACCGACGTGCCGTTTAACCAGCTCACGCCTCAAGAGCGCGACATCGTGTTTCATGGTCCGGCGGTTAAGAAGCACATCCTCTACGTGCCCAAAAACGGCGAGGGCGCTACGCCACTCGACTTTACCTATTACAACGCCGTCTATACCGTCGAGAATGCGCTCGCCAAGGTCAAGGACGATAAGGGCTTAAAACGCGTTGCGCGCTTTTTGCGCGAGGGGCCATGCCGTGACTGTGGCGGCACGCGTCTCTCCGAGGCTGCGCGCCAGCCCCAGGTGCGCGGTATCAATCTGGCACAGGCCGCGGCCATGACGCTTGGTGATGCGGTTGAGTGGGTGCGCGAGGTGCCCGCATCCTTGCCGACCGAGATGCAGCCCATGGCGACGGATATCTGCGATTCGTTTTTGGGTGCGGCCCGTCGCCTGGTCGATTTGGGCCTCGATTATCTTTCGCTCGATCGCGCCGGTGCCACGCTTTCCACGGGTGAGCGCCAGCGCGTGCAACTCGCCCGCGTGGTGCGCAACCGATCGACGGGCGTGCTCTATGTGCTGGACGAGCCCTCGATTGGCTTGCATCTTGCCAATGTCGACGGCCTGGAAGGCGTGATGCGCGATCTGGTGGATGACGGCAACACTGTGGTCGTTGTCGACCACGATACGCGCGTACTGGTGGAAGCCGACTATCTGGTCGAGATGGGCCCCGTTGCCGGAGCAGGCGGCGGTAACGTGATCGCTGCCGGTACGGTAGACGAGGTCGAGCAATCGCGGGGCAGCCGCATCGCCCCGTTTTTGCGCGCAGAGTCCAAGCGCTTGCGTCCGCAGGTGACCGACGACGAAATGTTCAATCAGGGACATATCCGCATGGCAACCGATGCCATCCATACCGTCAAGCCGCTCGAAGTCGATATCCCGCGCGGCCGCCTTGTCGCGGTTACGGGCGTTTCGGGTTCGGGTAAGACGACGTTGGTGCTCGAGACGCTCATCCCGGCGCTTAAGGCGCAGGCAGCTGGCGAGCGCTTGCCACGCCACGTGCGCTGGATCGATGCCGAGGGCATTGCGCGTGCCAACCTGATTGACGCCACGCCCATCGGCGCCAACGTGCGCTCGACGGTGGCAACCTATGCCGACATCCATGACGAGCTGCGCCGCGCCTTCGCCCGTACGCCCGAAGCCAAGGCAGCCGGCTACAAGGCGGGCGCCTTTAGCTACAACACCGGCGCCTTGCGCTGCCCTACGTGTGACGGCACGGGCTCGATATCGCTCGACGTGCAGTTTTTGCCCGACGTCGAGATCGTCTGCCCGGCATGTCGCGGCTCGCGCTACGCCGAGGCCGCCTCGCATATCCATCGCGAAGGCAAGGATGGCAGTCTGCTTACGTTGCCGCAGCTTATGGATATGAGCGTGGACGAGGCACTCGACGCTACGGTGGGACTCAAGAAAGTTCAGGTGCGCTTGCAGACCTTGCACGACCTTGGCTTGGGCTATCTCACGCTTGGCGAGCCCACACCGGCGCTTTCGGGCGGCGAGGCGCAGCGTCTTAAGCTTGCGAGCGAGATGGGCCGCGTGCAGGATGATGCTGTATTCGTGTTCGACGAGCCCACGATCGGACTACATCCGCTCGATGTTCAGGTGTTGCTGAGTGTGTTCGACGGCCTTGTTGCCAAAGGCGCCACGGTTATCGTGATCGAACACGATCTCGACCTTATCCGTAACGCCGATTACGTGATCGACATGGGCCCAGGCGGTGGCGACGCCGGCGGGCAAATCGTCTGCGCCGGCACGCCGGGCGACATCGCGGCCTGCTCCGCAAGCATCACCGGCCGCTACCTATAGGCAATGTGACAAAGGGGCTGCCCCTTTGTCACATTGATGCCTATTTCACGCATTGAGCGGCGAGATAGTCACGGAAGAACGGCAATTCAAATGCGACGAGCCCTCGTCCTCGTTCCCCGATGATGCCGGCATCTATCATGCGGCGTCGATAGCGGGAGACCTGCTGTGGCGAACGCTTAAGGCGTTCGACGAGGTCGGCGGTGGTGGATTCTTCCTCGTCATCGAGCATGGCGATGAGGAATCGCTTGTCCTCTGCAGTGAGTTCCCGATAGGTTGCCGCGAGGATTCGGTCGTCCATCTCGTCGCGCGCGATTTTGATTCCCAGGTCAAAGTCGCGTGACGAGATTTCCTTCGAATCGCTTGTGAGATCCCAGGCACGGTAACCTACGAGTTGCAATAGGAAGGGAAATCCAGAGATCGAGCGAACGGCTCTATCGATTCCCTCAGCATCTGCCAGGCGATCGTTTTCCTGGATTGTGCGAATCAAGGCCTCGCGCACGTCATAGTCGGCAATGCGACCCAGATGATATTGTTGGGCGCGGCGAAGGAACGAGACCGTCTTGTGGTTCAGCAACGTCGAGACGTTGTTGGGAAGTCCCGCCATGAGCAGGGCGACGCGTTTCCCATCGGTCACAAAGTGCTGATACGTCGCTGCGAGCTGAATCATCTCGTCGAGTGTCGGGTCTACCTCGTCAACCGTGACGAGCAGACCGGTGCCCGCCTCGTTGAGCTGGTCGATGATGTCGCTCATGCGATAACGCCAGGTTGAGGCATCGTGAACACGATTGACCTCAACGCTGCCGAGCGGTGCAATTCCGAGACCGGTGACTTCAAAGTGGTTGGACGAGTCGATGAGATGGGCTGCGGCGCGCTTCGTCCCGAGCTCGATTTCCTCAAGCATTCCCGGGAGCGCGGTCGTCTTTACGGCTATCCAGCCGTGGGATTCCGCCATTGTCGCGAGCGACGACATGAGAGCGGTTTTACCGGTTCCACGCGCGCCTGAGAAGATCGAGGTCAATTCTGGGCGCCTGCGCTGGCTCAAGAAGGCACGGTCCAAATCCCGAATAATCTGTTGTCTGCCAGCGAGATGGGCTGGAACCTCACCAAAACTGGGGGTAAATGGGTTCTCGAGATATTCCACAATGCCCTCCTTTAGCGTCTCGGGTTAACTTCATTTTATTCTAGTTAATTTCAGTTAAAAATGATTAATTTTATTTCAAAGTATCAGGTTGGCGTCGCGCGTTATCGAAGTGGTGCTTGAATAACTTACTTTGGAGTCTGAAAATGGGTTCAACCCATTCGCGAAATTTGCACGCCCTATTGTGAGTGGGCTCTCAAATGAGCTGATGCTGCCATCGTGCGGCCGATAGGGGCAATCATGAAAAACAGAATCTATGGGTATGCTCGAGTTTCGTCAGCAGATCAGAACCTGGATCGCCAACTGGATGCGCTGGAGCGGTTTCCGGTCCAAACGAATTTGATCTACGCTGACAAAGCGAGCGGAAAGGACTTCAGGCGTCCTCAGTATCAGCGTCTTCTTCGTCGTCTGCGCGAGGGGGACGTTCTGGTGATTAAGAGTATCGACCGATTAGGTCGCGACTACCGGGAGGTTCTCGATGAATGGCGTCGCATAACGATGGACAAACGCGTTGCCATCGTGGTACTCGATATGCCATTGCTTGATACACGCGAACAGCCCAATGGGATTACGGGGACTTTTATTGCCGACCTAGTGCTTCAAGTTTTGAGCTACGTGGCTCAGGTGGAGCGCGAAAACATAAAGCAAAGACAAGCTGAAGGTATTGCTTCGGCGCGATCACGCGGCATTCGATTTGGACGCCCAATGATCGAGCGTCCAGAAAACTATCGTTCAGTTGTCCAATCATTTAAAGGAGGTGGGGTGACAAGACGGGATGCTGCCGCGCTATTGGGCGTTAGTCCGTCGACGTTTGATCGTTGGAGACGGGCGGATTCAACTATTGTTGACCGCCCGCCGTTTAATCGTTCGCTTTAACTAGACAATTTGATGAGGGTAGTATTCTTACGCGGGCCCGCTCCTTCCCTCAGCATTTATCCAGTTCACGCCCTTAAGCCAAATAGTGCCACCGCGTTGTCAATTCGTCTGCTTTTTGACGAGGGGCTATAAGTTGCAACGTCAATCGAAGGGAAATAGTCATGAAACGAAATATTACAAAAAAGATGCCCATGATGGGTTTGCTTGTTCTGCTCATCTGTTCTCTGGGGTTCATTTCGGCCTGTTCACAGAATGATGCAAACGCTGCAAAGTCGAAATATGTCGACGATAAGGCGATGAATGTTATCGCCGCCGGGTTTGAGAGAAGGTCCGACGTCATTGAATCTAATGCAAACGATGATGATCCTCATTCAACCGAGAATATCCAGGAAGCTATTGAGGCCGAAATCAAGAACGACAAGGAACTCAAGAACGCTAGGTTTAAGGA
The DNA here is from genome assembly GCA_902490325.1 of uncultured Collinsella sp. Taxonomy (GTDB): domain Bacteria; phylum Actinomycetota; class Coriobacteriia; order Coriobacteriales; family Coriobacteriaceae; genus Collinsella. The sequence continues at coordinate 8,283 of CABUDJ010000014.1, forward strand.
TTCCAAGATGCAACAGGATGTAATCACGTATCTGAATCTGCTTGATGACCAGCTTAAAGTGACCGAGGATTACTCGCAATCGTCTTCGGATTATTACGAAGAGTGGAATAAAGTCTACGATAAGCGGTCTGCACAGCTCAAAAAGCTTGTTGATAATTACGGGCTGGAAGTCGGGGAGAAATACGAGGATGATTTCAACGACTTAATTAAGAATGGAAAGTCCGTAGCAGAGAAGACCCGCTATGAGGATGCCATCAACAGTTTGATTCAGGGAGCAAATTTCGAAAAATCGGATGACGGTTACGGTCTGTATACGTATACGGCGGTAGTTGAGAACACCTCTGGTATATCGTTCTCTAACGTCAGCCTGACACTTGCTCTCTATGATGCAGATGACATCAAAGCGGAGGAGACCTATGCGGACACTTCTTCGTGGGCGCCGGGTGAGAAAGTCAAGTTCGAGGCAATGTCCGATGTTGACGCTGCGCGCGTTGTCGCATCTGTTTCCAGCTACGATGTAAATAAATAAGTTCTGCACGGTAGGGGCGGGTTAATCGGCAATGAATGGTTGACCTGCCCGTTTTATGCCAATTATTGAACAACAAGTGCTGCGAACGAATGTATATATTTCGGATTGCAAACAACTGCCCTCGTCTAAAGACATGCTGAAAACGACAATTAAGGCATGAGGTATAACCCACGGCAGTTTCTTAAATAGCAGGGATTTTGAAAGGAATAGGGGATGAATGAGATGGAGGAAGGCATGGGGGCGCTGAAAGCGAAACTCGGGAGAATCCTGACAAAGCCCAAGGTATTCTTCGCGGGCCTGGCGCTTGGTGGAGTGATTGTGGCTGTACTTTTCATTACCATCTTTAATAACGGCAAAGCTGCGGGCGCGAAAGAAACGACCCCCAATACGCTTTCCCCGTCGGTCGTGTTTGAACGCATCGCTTCCCAGAACGAGATGGTTTCTGCATCGCAGAACTATGCGATTGTCGATAAGGTGACGGATACCAAGAGGTTCTTCGATTGGTTTGATATCCCGTTTACGGAAAACAGCTTTTGGTACCGCTATGTGGGAACCATTAAGGCGGGTGTGAATCTCGAGACGGCAGAGATACATACAAACAAGAAAAAGCTGACCATTACGATGGATGAGCCTTATGTAATCTCGAACACGCCGGATATGAATAAGTCGGGTGCTCTCGAGGAACGCAACAACATCCTCAATCCCATTGAGGTCAAAGACGTCACGGCGTTTGAAGCGCAGTGCAAGGAGCGGAGTGAAAGCGAGGCCATCAAGGATGGCAAGCTGCTCGAAGAGGCTCGAGTGAACGCCGAAGCAAATATCCGTGCGATGTTCAACTCGGCATTTGGCGATGAATATACGGTTGATTTCGACTATCGGAAATAGGAGGTCACTATGGAGGATAAAGACGATCTAGCTGTTGTCGAAAGGGAGGAGCTGTCGCGACATAAGCAGAGTTTTGATATCCGTAAGGCCGCTGCCGGGTTGGTTGATGGCGCCGGAAGCGCGATGGCGGGCGCGGTTGCAACCGTACAGAAAGTTGCCGATGGTGCAATGCGTGCTGCAACTCCGATGGTCGATGACGCCTTGGCGGCTATTGCTGATGCGGCCGATGGTGCGGCAGGTGCTGCTGCGGATATCGGTGACGCCGTCAACGATTGGGCATACCAGCAGCAGCTTAATAGATACAGGCCGGTAACCAAGGAGACCTATCAGAGTCCTTCATTTTATTTGCCGAATATGATTCGAATTGTTGACGGAAATGAGCGTCGGGGCATCGACGCCTGTAGGGATGCTATTGGTTGGCTGGATACCGTTAAGGGTACGCAGATTTTCAATCTGTACCGCGAGGCAATCGGGGATAGCGAATTGTCTTTCTACCCTAAACCATCTCTGTATTCCACATATTACATAGATGCTTTTGATCGGTCTCGCTTTGTTGATCTTGACTCTTATTTCGCAACCATGCAACAAGACAAGATGGCCGAGTTGAGACGGATTGCGTTCATGCTTGGCGCGAAGCGCTGCAAGTTGGAGGTGACGGAGTACGAGGAAACTCGGAGAGGCCACCAGGTTAAGGGAAATGCCAAAGCGGGAAAGAAGGGTTCGGCTCGAATCAACGGTTCTTTGAGCGATTTAACGAGAAATGAGAAGAAAATCCTGTTTACACAGGAATTTGAGGGAGACATGGTTCCACAGCGCCCTGAACTCCATTGGTATGCCCATGACTCTGACATTCTCTTGTTAATCGAAACGAGATGCGGTGGAGAGGATAAAAACAAGGCGAAGAGCTATCGGGTTGAATTGAAAAGCGAGACGACCATGACCATGTCCGTATCGCTTGCTATGGCTATCGATGAGGCATGCAGCAAGCTGAACATAAGGGCGAATTCGAGCCTGACAAGCCAAGCTAAGCGAGAACTCCGGCAGTCGTTTGTATTTGAAGTTGAATTCTGACGTGAATTGCCAGCAGTCAAATGCGGCAAAGGGACTGTTCCTTTGCCGCATTTGATGTCAAAACCATTTTGTCAAGGACTAGAGAGTTTGAAAGTCTACCATTTCTACCCCGTCCCCTAATGGCAGGTTTTTACATGCCGGCAAAGTTCGTTTGGCGCAGGGCTTCGTAGAGGACGATGGCGGCGCTGTTGGAGAGGTTGAGTGCGCTGATGCGGTAGTCGTCCGGGTTGACGAAGTTGCCGCAGATGTCTTGTTGAAGGATGGCCTCGTGGCCGTCCTCGGTATGCCCCAGCGATTCCTCGTGAGCTTCCCAAGCCTCGGCGTTATCGAGCGAGTCGCAATCGCGCAGCATCGGGATGCGCTCGCAGCGCGCGGGTGCCGCGGCGAGCAGTGGCTCGGGAATGCCCGAGCTCTCGCTGCCAAAGACCAAGTAGTCGCCATCGCGGTAGGTACTCTGCGCATAGGTGCGGCGTGCCTTTTTGGTCAGCAGATGCAGGCGACCATCGGCAGGGGAGAGGCCGTTGCGCGCAAGAAAATCCTCCCAGCCAGCATAGGTCGTCACGTCCAAGTTTTGCCAGTAGCCCAGGCCGGCGCGGCGTACCGTCTTGTCGTCGAGCGAAAAGCCCAACGGCTCCACCAGATGCAGGCGGGCGCCGGTGACAACGCAGGTACGGCCGATATTGCCCGTATTGGCCGGAATCTCGGGCGCATACAGCACGATGTTGAACATGAATCTCCTTGGCTCAGAACGAAAAACCACCACGAAGAGCACCTTCGTGGTGGTTTGGCGGTTACATAGGCGGAAAAATGCCCGCTTGGATAAACCTAGGCGCGGTGCCAGTCGGTCAGGCAGGCATCGAGGGAGGCGATGAGCGCATCCTTGTCCATGTGACGGCCGATGATGCACAGGCTCGTCATGCGGTCGCCCGTCTCGTCGTCCCAAATCTGCATGATCTCGGGATTCTCGTCGATGATCTTCTGCTTCTCGCCCTCGGGCGCCGAATCGACAAACAGGCCGTTCTCCATCAGGCGCATCTGGTGGCCGGCCTGCTCAAACATGTAGCACATGTCCGGATCGCCGGTCTGCCACAGCGGACCCTTGACGCGGATGACCTCGTCGGGCCACTCCTGCTCAACAAAATTGGTGAACTTCTGCAGGTCAAACGGCTTGCGGCGCGAGTACACAAAGGTCTCGATGTCGTACTCGAGCACCTCGGGGTCGTCGTGCTCCTCGGGATGCTCCATGGCCTCGATCCAGGCGGCGGAGTTGTAGGCGCGCATAAAGTCGAAGCGGTCGGTGTCGAGCAGCTCCTCCATGGGGACCTCGCCGTTTTGGGCCTCGACAATCACGGCGTCCTTCTGCAGGCTGCGCACGATGGCCTTGAGCTCGGCGATCTGCTCGGGCGTCACGGTATCGGTCTTGTTGAGGATCAGCGTGGAGCAGAATTCGATCTGCTGGATGAGCAGGCTTTCGATGTCGTCCTCGTCGATATCCTCGGCCAGCAGGTCGCGACCGCCGTTGAACTCGTCGTACATGCGGGCGCAGTCGACCACGGCCACGATGTTGTCGAGCGCGAGCTTGGGCTCGCCGCCCACCTTGGCCTCGTCGCAGAAGCTCGAGATGGTGTAGGCGATGGGGATAGGCTCGCAAATGCCCGATGCCTCGATGATGATGTAGTCGAAGTTGCCCGAATCGGCGATGCCCTGCAGCTGGTTGGCCAGGTCATCCGAAAGCGTGCAGCAGATGCAGCCGTTGGTGAGCGGGATGAGGTCATCGGTCTCGGAAAGGCCGCCGTCGGCGATAAGGCTGGCGTCGACGTTGATCTCGCCGATATCGTTGACGATCACGGCGGCGCGGATGCCGCCGTCGTTAGCGAGGATGTGGTTGAGCAGCGTGGTCTTGCCGGCACCGAGGTATCCGGTAAGCATGATGATCTTCACGGGTTTGTTGGGCATGTGCCCTCCTTTGTTAGACATGGCTTACAGTTGAATCTTATGCCAAACGCCTGCTCTTATACCCACGCGCCGGCAAATAACACAAGCTACTCCCAGGCTCCCCATACATCGGGGCAATAACCGACGGTGGCCTTTTTGCCGTTGCGCACAATGGGCTCGGCTAGAACCTGCTGGTTCTCGAGCAGCTTGTCGAAGCGCTGACTAGGGGTGAGGTGCTGGATGAGTGCGAGCGTTTCCTCGTCCTTGGCTTTGGGGTTGAGCAGCTTGTCGATGCCGCCGACCGCCCGCATCACGCTCGTGAGCTCGCCTTTGCTCATCTCCTTTTCCTTAAGGTCGATAAACTGCACCTTAATGCGGCGCTCCTTAAAATAACGCTGCGCCTTCTTGGTATCGAAGGACTTTATGGTGCCGAAGATTTGAATATTCATTTATTGTTCCGCCGTTCTAACGAACGGCGGTCACCTCGACGCTGCAAAGCCATCTGATGGGCAATCTGCCTTTCAATCGTCGGGCGCGGGCAAAAGCCCAGCGCCCTCCTCTTTCAAGGCACCTTGCCTCATCAGCTGGCTTTTCGCTGACATTGATAGGACATCGAGGTTACCGCCGCTGGACTTATCGAATGAAGTTGGTCGTTGCGCGATCTGCCTCGGGTGCGTTGATACCGGCGGCCTGTCCTGCCTCGATACAGCGCAGGAGCCAGGCCATGTTTTTGCCGATGTTTCGCATGGTGGCAAGGCCCTCGGCATCCCCATCGGCGTCGCCGGGCACGCGGCCAAACACGTTGTTCCAGTAGGTGGAGGCAACTACGGGCATTTGCTTAATGGTGAAGTACTTGTTGAGCACATCGAAGGTGGTCGAGGTGCCGCCGCGACGGGCGACGGCGACCGCGGCGCCGGGTTTGTGCTCAAAGGCATGCCCGCCTGCATAGAAGGCGCGATCGAGGGCCGAAAGGATGCGTCCGCTGGGGTGCGCATAGTAGACGGGTGAGCCAAAGACAAAACCATCTGCCTGCTCGGCGGCAGCGATGAGCTCGTTCACCACGTCGTCGTCAAAGGTGCAGCGACCGCCATGCTTGCCGCACAGGCCACAACCGATGCAATCGCGAATGGGCTTGGCGCCCAGCTGAAACACCTCGGTATCAATGCCTTCTGCATTAAGTTGCTCGGCGACCTCGGCGAGTGCGCGGGCGGTGTTGCCGTTTGCCTTGGGACTGCCATTGACCAAAAGAACCTTCATCACAAACTCCCTCTGCTTTTGGTGACTTCTGCAGAGGATTATCGCACGATGGGGGAGGCGGTGCGGGCGCGGTGCTAATCCAGTTTGGTACCTGGCACCTGCACGGCTTTCCCGAGCAACGCTTTAAGCTCGTTCAAAATGGAAACAGGCTGACGGTCGACGCCGTCCAGATGGAGCGTGGCCACGCGAATGGGCGGCTGATATTCAAGCGAGCCGATGAGCACGGGAGAACCCAGGAACCGTTCGATGTCGCTTGCGATCTCATCGATTGCCTCGGGGCCGAGCTCATCGAAGAGTGCCACGAATGTCGGCCCCGTCGAGCGGAACAGGCGGCCCTTGCCGCGCGAACAATCCATGAGGCAGGCGGCGCTTTCGGCGAGCACGCGGTCGCCTGCATCGAATCCAAAGCGGGCATTGACCTCGGCGATATCGTCGACCTTAATGGCAATAAAGCCTGCCTCGTGCGGCACGCGGCGCATCTCTCCAATAGCGTTGACCAGCGCGTGGACATCGCCCAGGCCCGTTACCGAGTCTGTCGTATCCGCTAGGCTTCGGTTGACGATAATGCCCACATACATGCTGGGCTCGGTATCGGTGCCGTCCAAGCGGTAGCCCGTGCAGTCGCAAAGCGCGTATTTTCCGGTGGCATCCATTACGCGATACTGCATGTAGTGGAAGTGCCACGTGCCGTTTATCACCATGTCGAGCTCGGCGCGTACGTTGTCGCGGTCCTCGGGATGAACGCGGGCGAGCCACATGTCGAGTGAGTTAAAAGGGTGCTGGGAAGGCAGGTCAAAATCGCGCACGGCGTTAACCGACCATTGCGATTCTCCAGTATCGAGGTTAAGGATGAACGGATAGCGCGTCTCGGAGCTCATGGAGATCGCTTGGAACACCCGGTCGTTGCAGGGAAGCTGATCGACGATTGGGCGTTGCGGCGCGTCATTGTTTTCCGGTTGCTGTACACGATGCATAAGCTTATAGCGATACATCTTGCGATCGGCGTCCATCGTCATCTGGCGACGCGTGTCGCCGGCAAGTGGATCGACGCGCGAGCAGCCAAAGCTAAAGCTGGCGATCATGGGCGCCTTGCCATCTGAGTTCGCCTCGATCAGCCCGGCACGTACCTGCTCCAAGCGCTGCTCGAGTTCAGTCTCGTTTGCGGAGAGCGAGATAAGCACAAACTCGTCTCCACCGATACGGAACAGCATCTCATCGTGCTCCATGGTTTCGGAGAGCGTGCGGCAGATGCTCAGAATATAGCGATTGCCTTCGGCGTGGCCAAACCTATCATTGCAATGCTTGAGATGGTCGATGTCAATATAGGCGCAGGTGAAGGGGTCGCCTTTGCGCCAGAGCTGCTCGACGTGACGGTCGAGCCCGCTGCGGTTGCCCAAGTTGGTGAGCGGATCGATATAGGCGTTGCGCTCAAGCAGCCGGCGCTCTTGTTGCAGGATGGCATGCGTCTTTTGCAGTTGCTCACCAACGGCGCGTAGCTCAGCAGGCAGCGCGGCAACATCGAGTTCGGCGGTCGAGATGCCATTCGCAAGTCGTTGGAGATAGGCAATAATCAATTGCTCACCCAGGCGATATGACTCGTTCATGATGGATAACCTCCTTGGGCGGAACAATGGTTTGTATCATATCCCCAATTCGGTTTGAATTGGGGATATAAGTCAGCTAATGGAGGCAAATTCCCCCTTCGGCGGTGGCGTTTTGCGCGCGAGCGTATCAGTTGTTATTGCCACCATCGAGCAATGCCTCAAAATCCTTCGCCGGCATGGGGCGGTAGTAGAGGAAGCCCTGAGCGTAGCGGGCGCCCATTTGTCGTAGCATGTTCGCCTGTTCATTTGTCTCGACGCCTTCGACCTCGACGGGCAGATGGAGCGACTGCGCCATTTCGAGCATCGATGAAATGATTTGCGTGCTGCGGCCTTGATCGCGATCGGTGGGTACAAAGGCGCGGTCGAGCTTGATGACGTCGACGTTGACGTTCTTGAGCATCGCGAGCGTGGACTGACCGGTGCCAAAATCGTCCATATAGGTCGAGAAGCCGCGGGTGTGCAGGTCGGCCGTCAGTTTGTCCACGGCCTCGGACTCTCCCGTATAAGCCGTCTCGGTGATCTCGATACGCATGAGCTCGGGCGGTAGGTTGTATTGGGCGGCGAGCGCCCCCATATGCTCGGCAACGTCGCAGGCAAGGATATCCACGCGCGACACATTAAGCGAAACCGGAACCACACGAAGCCCTCGATCGATGCGCTCGCGCAGCCACGAGGCGACACCCTGCCAAATGTACTTGTCGAGCGTCACCACAAAGCCGCTTTCCTCGAGTGCGGGGATAAACGTTGCGGGCGAAATGAGAGAGCCGTCCTTGTCAATCCAGCGGGTGAGTGCTTCGGCGCCAATAATCTCACCGGTTTCCATATCGACCTGGGGCTGCAAGTGGTAGGTAATACGACCATCTGAGAGCGCGTACTGGAATTCGGTCAGCGTGCGGTGGAACGCGACTTCGCGCTCGTACTCCGCGGGGCAGAAAATGGCAATGCGCTCCTTAAAGTCGTTTTTTGCGCGCCGATTGGTAAACATGGCCTTCGCCTGCGCATCGATGGTGATCTCCTCATTGGAGTCGATGGGGTAAACGCCCATGGACGGCCAAAAACCTACGCCGTCGTTGTGCTTGGCTACAGCCTCGCGCACGCGCGCATAGACACGGTGAACGAAATCGTGCTCAAAGGGTATGAGCAGACAAAAGTCGTCTTGTCCCCAGTATCCCGCGACACCCATGTTGGCGTTCTCGATATCCTTGAGCACCGTGCCCACATCGGCAAGCATACGGTCGCCTTCGGCCTGTCCATACCATTCGTTAAATAGGCGCATGTGGCCCATGTCGACGGTGGCGATACACCAAGCGCCGTCGCGCCTTGCCTTGATGAAGGCATTGGCACGGCGCATAAACTCGCTGGGGCGGTAGAGGCCTGTGAGCATGTCGAGGTGCTCGGCGACGGCGCCTTTGCGTTCCATCTCGGGTATGGGCAGACTGTCGTTGGGAACAAGTCCGCCGGCCGTGCGAAGGCGACGATCGAGTTCGCCCAAAACAGTCGATGCTTGGGAGTCCAGGCGTTCGTAAAAGGTCGGGACGACAAGACAGACGGGAGCAATGGTGTCGCCTGCGATTTGCACAGGAGCGAAAACGGCCTCTTTAAGGTGGCGGGTCAGTTGCTCGAATGCCTCGTGGTCCAGGTCATTGCTGAGCACGACGAACTGGACGCTACGTGAACGGTAGACCCTGCTCCTGCCGCGGGTGATCGACAGCATGCGGCCTGCGTATTCGGCGAGCATGTTGTCGACAGCCTCGGCTCCGTAGAGCTCGTTGAGCTTTGTCGTGCCACGAACGCGCACCGCTATAAGGCCCGTCTCGCAACGGTCGCAACGACAGGCGTCGATGGCATTGACCAACATGCGCTGGGTGCCGAGGCCTGTCGCGGCGTCGACGGTTTCGGCAAGTGAGTGGTTGACGAGCTCGCCGACATAGAGCGAGGGGACATTTTCGTCGCCGTCGATGCGAAACCCGCGAGCACGGCAGAGGACGTAGTCGCCGACGGCATTGCGCACACGATACTGCATGACGCGACGGTGCTTGGTGCCGTTATAGACCTGGTCGATGTCGTTGATGTAGGCCTCAAGGTCATCGGGATGCACGCGCGTTTTCCAGTAATCGCGACAGTTGTCTATGTGCTCCGAGGGAAGGCCAAGATCGCGCAAGGCGCCTTGCGACCAAAGGGTGCGATGTTTGTCCAAGTTCTCGATAAAGAAATAGCGGCCCTCGTTGAGCATCGAAAAGGCGTCGAAAATACGGTCGCTTATTTCGAAGTCGTCGGTGTGGACTTGCGAGATATTGCGCCGATCAAGGTGTACGGCATGACGTAGCTTGTAGTCGTACATGCGATGGTCGGCATCGAGTGTCATGCGATTGGGGGCCTCGCCCAGGGCGGGGTCGGCATGTGACACTCCGTAGCTAAACGAGTGAGGCATCTCGGAATCGTTGTTTTTGAGCAGGACCGTTCGGCAGTGTTCCAGACGTTCGGCGAGGTCGTCCTCGGTCGCAACCGTAGACAGGATGGCAAACTCGTCGCCGCCTATGCGAAACGCCGCCTCGTCCACCTTCATATACAGCTTGAGATAGAGGCTTACCTGCAAGATATAGCGGTTGCCCTCGTCATGCCCAAAGACGTCGTTGCAGTGCTTAAGGTTATCGATGTCGATAAACGCCATGGTCACGGGCAGTTCCTGCTCCCAGATTTCCTCTAGGGAACGGGCAAAGCCGCCGCGGTTGCCAAGTCCGGTGAGCTGGTCGGTAAAGGCCGTCCTAATCAGATCATCCTGACGCTCGAGAAGGTCACGGACGGTCTTTTCGAGCGTTTCGGTGTAATTGCTGGCGGTGTCCATGTTGTAAGCGGCTTTCTGAGGTCGGGGCGGATGGCGTCGGGCGAGCTCGTTGTGTACACGCGTCGTTGCTCAGCGCTTTGCATGTATCCAGGCCCCGCCTTGCCGCGTTGTTGAGTTAATTTGTCGGCTAATGTTCGCTGTTGATAACAGCTGAGTAGTGTAAACAATAGTGCACAATTATATATGGGTGCACATGCTGTGGGCGGCTATTATTCGACAAGCGGTAGCGCGACGATGCGATGTTCGATAAAAATGCGACTGGGACGATATATGTTGACGGGTATACTTGTCCCGTTTTAAAACGCAGGAACGGAGATGGTCGCATGGCACAGTCAAATATGACGCGCACGGTGGGGCTGGCGCTCGAGGGAGGCGGCTACCGCGGTATGTATACGGCGGGCGTGCTCGACGTTTGGATGGAGCACGGTTTGACCTGCGACCATATGGTGGGCGTCTCGGCGGGCGCGGCGTTTGGCTACAACTTTAAATCGCGCCAGATCGGCCGCGCCATTCGCTATAACAAGGCCTATTGCGCCGACAAGCGCTATGCGAGCGTGACCAGCTGGCTGCGAACCGGCGATATGTACAATGCCGACTTTGCTTATCACGAGGTGCCTATCGAGCGCGATCCTATCGACTTGGAGGCGTATCGCACCTGTCCCATGCGATTTACGTGCGTGTGTACCGATATCGAGACGGGCAAGGCCGTCTATCACGATCTGCCGTATGGCGACGAGCGCGATATCGAGTGGATTCGGGCGTCGTCGGCAATTCCCGTGGCGACGCGTCCCGTTGCTATTGACGGGCATAAGTATCTGGATGGTGGTGTGGCTGATTCTATTCCCAGCGCGTGGCTGTTTGCGCAGGGGTATGACCGCAATATCGTGGTACTCACGCAGCCGGCGGGCTTTGTGAAGCAGCCCAACAGCGTGATGCCCATGCTGCGTCGCGTGTTCCGTCACTATCCGGAGTTTGTCGCAGCGCTTGAGCACCGGCATGAGGTCTACAATGCCACGCTCGATGACCTGGCACGTCGCGAGGCTGCCGGCGAGATCTTTGTGGTGCGTCCGAGCGAATCGGTGAAGGTGCCGTCGCTGTGTCGCGAGCCCGATGAACTTGAGCGCATCTACCAGATTGGTCGCCGCGATGCGGAGGCGACCTTGCCGGCACTGGAGGCATATCTGGCAGGGTAGAGGCTGCTGCCGCCATCTCGGCGGAAAGCGCATCCCGGAATGGAGGCTCAAACTGGGATGCGCTTTCCATTGCTGAAGATATGAGGCTGCGAATCAGCTGCTCGGCCTAGACTTACGCCTGCTGCCAGGTGTCGACGAGCTCCTTGGCCGCGGCGTAGGGGTCATCGGCGCTGCAGACGGCGCTCACCACGAAAAAGCCGTCGACGCCGGTGGCCTTGAGCTGTGGCAGGTCGGCCGTCTTGACGCCGCCGCCCACCACGATGGGCACGTGGCTTGCCGCGTGGAGGGCGGCCAGGTCCTCAAAGCTCTTGGTGATGATAGAGCCGTCGGCCGCGCGTCCGCAGTCGCGCTTGGTCTCGGTCTCGTGGAGTGGGCCGATGCCCAGGTAGTCGACTAGGCTCATGTCGGCGGTCTTGACGTACTCGAGCATCTCCTCGCAACGGGCGGAAAGGCCCACGATGGCGTCGGGCCCCAGCAGCTTGCGACAGACCTCGACGGGAATGTCGCTCTGACCCACGTGCACGCCGTCGACAGCAATGCCCTGCTCGCGCGCGGCGAGTACGCAGTCCAGGCGGTCGTCAATCAGCAAAGCGACCTGACCGGTCTTGCCGGCCTGTGCGATTGCCTGCGCGGCGTCGCCGGTCAGCGCAATGATCTCGCGGGCGCTTGCCACCTTGGAGCGCACCTGGATGCAGGTAAAGCCGGCGTCGAGTGCCTGGGCCACCACATCGCCCACGGGGCGCCCGAGCGTGTTTTCGGGGCCGAGCACCAGATAGGCCGAGATATCAAGGTTGTCGCGGATACTCATCGTGTTTCCTCCTGCTTTTTGATCTGAGCTTCCATGCGCTCGAGCTTGCCGGTCATGGTGTCGGTAAATCCGGGTCGAATATCGGCTTTGAGCACGACTTCGGTGCGGATGCCCTTGCTCGCCAACACAAAGGTTGCGTCGCGCACGACCTGCATGACCTCGTCCCAGTCGCCCTCGATCTCGGTGAACATCGAGGTGGTGCGGTTGGGAAGGCCGCTCTCGCGAATGACGCGCACGACCTCGGCGACCTCGGCGGACAGCTCATCGCCGGTGCCGCACGGGGCGATGGCCACGGCGACGAGTGTGTTCATGCCGGCGCTGGTTGTGGACTCGGACATGGCTTATGCCTCCTCGAGTTCGAGTTGGTTGTCGGCAATATCCTGGGCGGTCGCGCGGTAGAGCTCGTCGATAAAGGCGACCTTAAAGCTTGCCGGGGCATCGGCGACAGCGGCGGCACGCGTACCGGCCACGTTGTAGACGGCAGTACCGCAGACAGCTGCCGTAAACGGATCGGCGGCACAGGCATATACGGCCAGTACGCCGCCCTGCGAGCAGCCGCAGCCGGTGATCTTGGACATGAGTGGGCTGCCACCGTGGGACTTGGCCACGGTCGTGCCGTCGGTGATCAGGTCGACCTCACCCGAGACCACCACGGCGCCGCCGGTGTAGCGAGCGAGCGCAACGGCGGCATCGCGGGCGGCGTCAACCGTATCGGTGGTGTCGACACCGCGTACGCGGCTCAGGTCTGCGGCCTCGCCCTCGAGGCCCCACAGGCCGGCGAGCGCGATGATCTCGGAGGCATTACCGCGCACGATGGCGGGCTTGTACTGCTTGAGCTCGTTTACCAGCTGGGTACGCAGGCTGCCGATGCCCAGACCCACCGGGTCGAGCACCCAGGGCTTGCCGGCATCGTGTGCCGCCTTGGCCGCGCGGGGAATCGTCTGCTCGTAGATGGGGAAGAGCGTGCCCATGTTGAGATAGATGGCGCCGCCGCCGGCAACGAGTGCCTCGCCCTCGTCGGGTAGATAGACCATGGCGGCCGAACCGCCCACGGCGAGCTGCGCGTTGGCGACAAAGTCGATCGTCACCGTGTTGGTGATGGAGCCGGCCATCGGATTGGTGGCGCGAATCTCCCCCACGGCCTTGATCACGTTTTGCTTAAGCTGTTTCGAATCAATCACTGCACATGCCTCCTTGGCATAGAAAAGGGGCGCCGTGCATAGACAGCGCCCCTGTAAAGGCGGCATGCTCCCTACGCCAGCATTAACTGACAGGTTCAAAGGATTGGGCTCCATGCCCTCTCAGCCTTGTGGTTTGCACCGCCGGCACTCCCGCATCGAATCTGTTGTTCCCTATACTAGCGCACCTGCCAAATAGGGATAGGTTTATTTTGGCAGGTAACAACTGGGGCTTTGCGTTTTCCCAGATAAAACCTGCCAAAATAAACCTGTCCCTTTTTGGCAGGTCGGTACAATAGACGGGATTAAGAATGACCGAGGGGACCTTATGATCAAACTTGTGCTGACCGATATGGACGATACGCTGATTCCTGCTGGACACGATGGCGCCAGCGACTACGCCATCGAGGGCATTCATGCCATGCAAGCGGCGGGCCTGCATTTTGGCCCGGTTTCGGGTCGCCAGCCGTCCGCGATGGGCTGGATGTTCCGCAATCGCTCCGAGTGCTTCTCGACCGGTGCGTTTTGCAACGGCCAGGTGATGTTTGTCGATGGCGAGGCGGTTGCCTCGCGCACAACTGATAACGATGCCCTGATGCGCCTGGCCGACTACCTGGAGCAAGAGACCGACGATACCTATTTGAAGGTCTACCGTCTGGGTGATGACTTTTGGGACAACGACGCCTATTGCGTGACAAGCGATCCCGAGCGTGTGCGTCGCGCCATGGAGTCAGGCGGCAACGCGTGGCTCAAGGGCGAAGAGGCTCCCTGTCGCCCTGTCGTTGACGATGCCCCGGTATACAAGGCGAATATCTGGAGTGCCCGTTCGCGCGAGGAGCTCGCCGAGCTGCGCAAGCGTGTTGCCGCCGAGGTGCCGGAGCTCTCGCTCGTGTTTCCCAACAACCGCGTGCGCCTGTTCGACGTTCTTCCGACCGGCTGGGACAAGGGCTGTGCTGCGCTGGAGCTGGCGCGCGCTTTGGGCCTGACGCCCGACGAGGTGGCCGTATTCGGCGATTCCGATAACGATTTGCCCATGATCGACGCCGTTCCCAATTCCGTTGCAGTCGCCAATGCCAACGAGGCCGTCACGGCTGCCGCGCGCTGGCATATCGGCGCTGCGGCAGACGATGCGGTCGCCGGGGCTCTACATCAGATTGCCGCCTGCGCCGCGACGGGGGAGATGCCGTCGTTTATGCGTCAGATGGACGCGACGGGTTTCGACGTCACGAACGTCTAGGGAGAAGGCTATGAAGCTTCAGCAGCTCAGATATGTTGTTAAGGTTGCCGAATGCGGCAGCATCACCGAGGCCTCGCGCCGGCTCTTTGTGTCGCAGCCCTCGATCACCGCGTCGATCCGCGATCTCGAAAACGAGATGGGTGTGCATATCTTTGAACGCACCAACAAGGGCGTCATTGTGTCCGAGGAAGGCGAGACCTTCTTGGGCTACGCGCGCCAGGTGCTCGACCAGGCCGACCTGCTCGAGGGCAAGTACAAAGGCACGTCCGAGCAGGTGCCGCACTTTAGCGTGAGTTGCCAGCATTATTCCTTTGCCGTTAACGCGTTTGTTGACGTGATCCGCGAGTTCGATGCCGCGCGTTACGACTTCACCCTGCGCGAGGAGCAGACTCACGAGATTATCGAGGATGTCGCGCATATGAAAAGCGAACTGGGCATCCTGTACTTATCTGAGCATAACCGCGAGGTTATCGAGCGCATGCTTGCCGCCAACGAGCTCGTATTCGAGGGGCTTTTCTGCGCTACGCCGCATGTCTTCGTGTGCGCCGACCATCCACTGGCGGACCATGCCAGCGTGACGCTCGAAGATCTCGAGGACTACCCGTTCCTGTCCTACGAGCAGGGCAGCTATAACTCGTTTTACTATTCCGAGGAACTGACCTCGACCTTTGAGCGTTGCAAGAATATCCGCGTGCGTGACCGTGCGACGTTGTTCAACCTAGCTATGGGCCTTAACGGTTACACGGTGTGTTCGGGCGTGATCAGCCACGAGCTCAACGGGCCGGGTATTATCTCGATTCCGCTCGATGTGGACGAATACATGGAGATCGGCATTATCACGCGCAAAAATACGACGCTCACGCGCTATGGGCAGGCCTATATCGACGCGATTCGTCAGCATATCTAGTTTGTTATGTCTGCCGTGCGCATGATGCCGAGCGGCGCGTATTGATATAGCTATTCCCTATGTCAAACCAAAAATAATACGTATTTTACGATGGCTACTTGAGCACTCATACTTTGTCCCGTTAAAGCATCCACGCAAAAAAGGAGATCAGTATGAGCAAATCCACCCAGCTCAAAGCGCCATTTCGCGCCGATATCGTCGGCAGCTTTCTTCGTCCGCAAGCTGTTAAGGATGCCCGTGCCGCCTATGTCGCGGGTAAACTCGACGCTTCCGGCCTTAAGGCCGTCGAGGACGATGCCATTCGCGATTTGGTGGCCAAGCAGAAGGCCGCCGGCCTGCAGGTGATCACCGATGGCGAGTTCCGCCGCAGCTACTGGCACCTCGATTTTATGTGGGGACTCAACGGCATTGAGCGCCGCGCCTCGCGTACGGGCTACATGTTTCACGATGAGGAGACTACCGCCGACACCGCCGTGGTAACCGGCCCCATTAGCGGCGAGAACCATCCGTTCGTCGAGCACTTCAAATTTGTCAAGTCACTCGAGGGGGAGGGCCAGGTCGCACGGCAAACCATTCCGGCGCCGATCCAGACGTTCTCTGAAGTCACGCTCGACCGCTGTGATGGCCAGCAGGAGAGCCTGCGCGCCGTCTATAAGACCGACGAAGAGCTCGCCGATGCCATTGCCGCAGCATACCGCACCGTGATTGCCGACCTGTATGCCGCGGGCTGCCGCAACATCCAATTTGATGACTGCACCTGGGGCATCTATTGCGATACCGACTTTGTGTCCAAGACCGGCATGAGTCCGGTTGACCTGCAAAAGGTGTCCGAGCTAGGTGTGGCGCTCAACAATGACGCAATCGCGGACAAGCCCGACGATCTGGTTATCAACACGCACGTGTGCCGCGGCAACTATCACTCCACCTATGCTTTTGAGGGCGGCTACGACCCCATCGCGCCGTACCTGTTCGCACATGAGAACGTCGATGCGTTCTATCTGGAGTTCGACACGCCCCGCGCCGGTGGTTTTGAGCCGCTCAAGTACGTTGCCCCCGGCAAGAAGGTGGTGCTGGGACTGATCACTACAAAGGCGGCTGAGCTTGAGGACGAGGACGTTATCGTCGAACGTATCCACGAGGCCGCAAAGTATGTGCCGCTCGAGAACCTGTACCTGTCGCCCCAGTGCGGCTTTGCCAGCTGCGAGATTGGCAACAAACTGACCGAGGACGAACAGTGGGCAAAGATCGCGCTGGTCAAGCGCATTGCCGAGCGCGTTTGGAAGTAACGCTACCGTTCGCAGGCGACGGCGCGTGCGAGACATGGCGTATCACGTACAATGGTTCGGATCGTATCGTTCGGGCAGGTTATCCGATATGCCTGATCGCCCTTCCATCATGAAAGGACTTCCATGTCCCAATCCTCGACGCCCGCCGTCACCAATGCCATCTACGATGCGTCATCGCTCGGCCGCCCGCGCATGTTTGTGTTGGGTTTGCAACACATGTTTGCGATGTTCGGAGCCACGGTGCTCGTGCCCGTGCTCACCGGCCTTTCCGTTTCGGCGACGCTTCTGTTCGCCGGCATCGGCACGCTGCTGTTTCATTCTCTATCGCGCGGTAAGGTGCCGGCATTTTTGGGCTCATCGTTTGCCTTTATTGCCGGTTATGCCGCAATCGCGCCCAACGGCGAGACCGAGCTTTTGCCCTACGCCTGCCTGGGCGTAGCTTGTGCCGGCCTGCTCTATCCGGTGCTCGCGGCCCTGTTCCGCGCCTTTGGCGCCAAGCGCGTTATGCGTTTCTTCCCGCCGGTGGTGACCGGCCCCATCGTCATTTCCATCGGCCTGATCCTAGCGAGCTCTGCCATCGCCAACTGCCAGACCAACTGGCTTGTCGCCGCTGTCGCTGTGGCCGTCATCATCATCTGCAATATTTGGGGCCGCGGCATGGTCAAGATCGTGCCGATTTTGCTGGGCGTTGTGGTGAGCTATGCCGTTGCGGCTGCGTTGAGTGAGGTCGATTTTTCGGGCGTTGCCGCCGCTCCGTGGGTCGGTCTGCCCATCGTGTGGGACAACACCGTGTTTGCGCTCTTTGGCCCGCAGTTCGATAGCGGTCTTGCCACGACGGCCATCATCACCATCATGCCGCTGGCCTTTGCGACCATGATTGAGCACATTGGCGATATCTCCGCCATTGGCTCTACCTGCGAACGCAATTACATTGCCGATCCCGGTCTGCACCGTACCCTGCTCGGCGATGGCCTGGCGACCATCTTGGCATCGCTCTTTGGCGCCCCCGCCAACACTACGTATGGCGAGAACACCGGCGTGCTTGCGCTTACGCGCGTGTTCGACCCACGCGTGATTCGCATTGCCGCGTGCTGCGCCATTGTCCTCTCGTTCTGCCCCAAGTTCGCTGCGGTGATTGCCGCCATGCCGGCGTGCGTTATCGGCGGTGTGTCGCTCGTGCTCTACGGCATGATCAGCGCCGTTGGCGTGCGTAACCTCATCGAGAATCAGGTTGATTTCCAGAACAACCGCAACGTGCTGGTGGCGGCTCTGGTGCTCGTGCTTTCGCTCGGCATTGCCTACAGTACCGCCGGTGCCATCGTGCTGGAGCTGGGCGGCGTGACCATTTCGCTTTCGGGCCTTGCCGTGGGCTCGCTGGTGGGCATTGTGCTCAACGCCATCCTGCCCGGTAATGACTTTGAGTTCGATACTTCCGAGCTTGAGGAGACTGCTGAATAGTAGCTGCGTTCAGCCAAATTAAAAATGGCGTCCATGCGTATGTACGCGTGGACGCCATTTTTAATGCGTCAGTATCCAGTGGATGCCGCGCGCCATGCGCAGGTCAGTTTGGGCAAAGTGATTGCCGGGGTTGAGCTCCAGCGTTGTTGGAATGTCACGCTCGATAAACAGCTCTTCCATCGCACGCGTATCGTCGAGTACGTGCCGCATCATGCGGTTGGGCGTCTTGGTTTCCTTTTTACCGAGCGACAGATAGGCGGCGTCGGGCGTGGCTGTCATCGTGCGCTCGCGCGCGTAGTCGATAAAGCCGGGGAACCACAGCGACCCCGACGCACTCGCCGCGCGCTCAAAGACATCTGTTTGCCAAAGTGCCCACAGTGCAAAAAGACCCGCCAACGAGTAGCCGGCAACGCCGCGCCAGGCGGGCGGTTGCGGGAGCGATGATTCGGCCTGGGGGATTATCTGCTTCAACAACTCGTCAAGAAAACCAGCAGCCTGTCCGCCAAAGGGCTCGGCATCTCGTATAGTTCCGTCGCATTCCCAGGGGCTCAGCTCGCGATTCCAATCGAGTCCTCCGATGGCGACAAGGGTGAACGGCGGGCAGTCGAGCTCTCGGCAGCGCTCGTAGACTTCACTACCGTCGCCCATAACCACGGGGAGGTAGATGACGGGCGTACCTTCCGCACGCTCTGAATAAACGGTTATCTGCTTCTGATGCGCTTCCAAGGCAGGCTTCTCTCGGTGTTGTGATATTGACAGCCTTAATTGTCGCACGCTGGCACGGGGGCAGACGCTAAAAGAAAGGCGCGGAGCCGCTCGATGCGATTCCGCGCCTTGTTGTTTTGCTTTAGCAGACTATGCCGTTACGCCACGAAGAAGTAGACGAGGAAGGCAAGGGCTGCGATCCACATGAGCGGCTTGATCTTGGAGGCCTCGCCCTTAAAGAGCGCGACGATCACGTAGGCGATAAAGCCCAGGCCAATGCCGGCAGAGATGGAGTAGGTGAAGGGCACGCCGGCGACAATCATGAACGCCGGGAAACCCTGCGACACGTCGGACCAGTCGATCTCGGAGGCTTCGCTCATCATGAGGTAGCCGACGTAGACCAGAGCACCGCAGGTGGCGGCGCTGGAAACGATGGTGACGATGGGGGAGAAGAACGCGGCGAGAATGAACAGCACGCCGGTGGTGACGGAGGTGAGGCCCGTGCGGCCACCGTCGGCAGCGCCAGAGGTGGACTCGACGAAGGTGGTGATGGAGGAGACGCCCATGAAACCGCCCACAGCAGCGGCGGCGGAGTCGACGATCAGGATCTCCTTGATATTCTCGACGTTGCCGTCGTCGGTGAGGAACTCGCCCTGCTTGGCCACGGCCATCGCGGTGCCCATGGTGTCGAAGAAGTCACTCATGAGCAGCGAGAACGAGATGACGAGGAGCGTGGGGTCGGTAAGGACCTTGACGATGGCGGGCACGCCGCCGGCGTCGGCGATGGGGCCACCGATGCTCGAGAAGTCGAGCGGGGCGATGATACCGGTCGGAGCCTGGGTCACACCTAGGGGGATACCGGCGATGACGGCGATGACGATGCCGATGAGCAGCGAGCCGGGGACGTTGCGGCAGGCGAGGGCGACTGTCACCAGGATGGAGATGATGCCGACGATGAAGGTGGGGGAGGTGATGTCGCCCAGACCGACGAGTGTACCGGCGCCAGCGGTGATAATGCCGGCATCGCACAGGCCAATCATGGCGATGAACAGGCCCAGACCCACCGAGATGGCGTGACGCAGGACAACCGGGATGGCGTCCATGATGGCCTCGCGCAGGCCACAAAGCACGAGCAGCAAGATGACGACGCCCTCAAGGAAGATGACGCTCATGGCCACGTGCCAGTCACCGCCGCAGACGGTGGTGGTGATTCCGGCGATCATCGCGTTGACGCCTAAGCCCGACGCGCAGGCGAGCGGGCGGTTGGCGAAGATGCCCATGCAGATGGTCATGATGCCGGCGCCCAGGCAGGTGGCGCAGGCGAGCGCTCCCGCATCGATGCCGGCGCCCGAGAGCACTGCGGGGTTGACGGCGATGATGTAGGCCATCGCCAGGAATGTTGTCAGTCCAGCGCGAAGTTCGGTCCCGATTGTGGACTTGCGCTCACTGACGTGAAATAGTTCGTCCATGCATACCCTTTCCTTGTTCGGCCCCGAGTTTAGGCCGATTGACACGAACTCACCCACTATATCGCCTTTGTGAAGTTGGTGTTCCTCACATGTTGATGTTCGGCGGTTTGTAACGGACGGGCGGTATCTTTCGCATGAAATTGTGTAGGTACCGTATACTTAAGCGGTTACACCGACCCCTATGGAGGAACGTATGATTAAAGAGCTCTGCCGCGACGAGGCTATCCTGTCTCAGCGTTGCGAGGTTGCGACTGTCGAGGACGAGTCGGTCGCTCAGGATCTGATTGATACCATCAAGTCGCTCGATGATGCTGGCTGCTTGGCCGCCAACCAGATCGGCGTCACCAAGAAGGTCTGCGTCTATCTGGACGACGCCGGTGAGCCCCACGTGCTTTACAACCCCCGTCTGGTGTTTGGCCTGGGCGCCAGCAAGATGGAGGAGAGCTGCCTGACGCACGAGGAAGTCACCAAGTCCACGCGCTACATCAAGTGCAAGGTTGCCTTTGACCAGATCGTCGACGGCAAGATGAAGGAGTGCCGCCGCGACTACGCGGGCTTTGAGGCACAAATGATCCAGCATATGATCGATCACTGCCAAGGTAAACTTGTCTAGGGTGACTACAGCACCGCACTTCGTCTCTTTTGGTCCGGGCGTGACATTGTTGTCATGTCCGGGCTTTTGTGTTTAGCGCCTTTTTGTTTGGTGACAATAACCTTAGCAGGAACGTAAAGCTAGGAGGCGCTATGTGCACGAGCATTCGATTTACCGATAATTCTGGCCACATGTATCTGGGCCGCAACCTCGACTGGAGCTTTGACTACGGCCAACAGGTTCGCGTGATGCCGCGCGGGTTCCACATTCCGTATTCGTTTATCGACGATGCGTCGGCGGCACACGCGGTAATCGGCATGTGCATTGATTACAAGAACTACCCTATGTTCTTCGACTGCGGCAACGATGCGGGCCTCGCCGTGGCGGGTCTCAATTTCCCGGGTTATGCCGAGTATGCCGAGGACCCTGTCGACGGCAAGACCAATATCGCGGCCTATGAGTTTCCCCTGTGGGTGGCAGCGACGTTCTCGACGGTCGATGAGGTCGAGACCGCGCTGCGCGACACGGTGATTGTCGCCAAATCTGCCGGAGAGGGGCTGGGCGTGTCGCTGCTCCATTGGATTATCGGCGACAGCCAGCGCAGCATCGTGGTCGAGATGATGGCTGACGGCCTGCATGTATACGACGATCCGGTCGACACCCTTGCCAACCAGCCGACCTTCCCGTGGCACATGGAAAACCTGCGCACCTATATCACAGCCACAAGCGATTTTCCGCAGACGGCGACATGGCGTGGCGCCGAGCTCAAGCCCTATGGCGCGGGTGCCGGCATGCGCGGTATTCCGGGTGACTGCTATTCACCGAGCCGTTTTGTAAAGGCGGCGTACCTCAATGCCAATTACCCGCAAAAGGAGAGCGAGACCGAAAACGTCGTCCGCATGTTCCGTTCACTCGAGGGCGTGGTGATGATTGAGGGGGCGTCCAGGATGGGCGATGGCAAGTTCGAGAAGACTATCTATACCGGATGCTTTAGCGCGCGCACGGGCAATTATTACTACGCGATGTATGGGGATCCGTCGATTCGCTACGTGAGCCTGATGGATGCCGAGGGCGCGAGCCCCGATAGGCTCGTGGTTCCCGAGCCGCGTCGTTCGTAGGTGAGAAGTCCGTCGCGATACAAAGCGGCCCTGCATCTCTCGTGAGGTGCAGGGCCGCTGTCGTCGATTCGCGGCGTCGCTAGAAGTTGGCGTCGTTGAGTTGTTCACTCTCGAGGCCGTCGAGCTGTTGCTGCTCGGGCGTATCGGCGACGCTCTCGAGCAGCTCAGTGGGATCGACGTTCATATTCCTACCGGCCTCGTTGCCGTTGACCAGGTCGTCCGAGAAGATGTCGACTTCCATTTCCTCGGCCTCTTCGATCTGAACCTCGAGCGGCACCTGGGTGCGCACAAGTTTGACGGCCGGGCGCATGCGGGCAAAGAGCGGTACGTACTCAATGATGATGGCCGAGTTCTCGAGACCGTACCAGCGTGCCGGGCTTCCGCAGGCGCGGCGGACGGCGTACTTGATGGCCATCACGCGGTGGTCATTGCGGTTGATGTCCGTTTCGGGGGCAAGCATCTTGCGCAGCATGCAAAAGCGGAAGTCACCTACGTTGCCGCGCGTCTCGTAGATGGAGTAGGTGTGATGTTGCGGCGGCAGCTCGCCCGATGCCATCAAGTCGCCGACGATCTGACGCAGATAGGCGTTGACGCGCTGGTTGACCTTAAAGCCCAGGTCCAGGCGCACGCGGAACAAAAAGTCCGTGCCAAAGGTCTCGACGGAATACTCGTGCGTATAGGGTTCGTCGGTAACGTGCACGTTGATGAACCAATATGCCTTGGCGCGCTTGGGATGCTTGTCCAGGATGGAATAGAGCACGTCGCGGTCGAGTGTGAGCGGGTCGGGGCTGTTGGTGAGAAATACCAGATTGTCGGCGAGCACGGGATAGGTCTCGTCATTGCGCAGGCGATTGAGCTGGTCGATGTACTTGGAGACGGGCAGCAGAATCGTCTGCGTGCGCTCGATGGCGGTGCCGCGACGCCACACATACATAAGGCCAAACAGCAGTGCGGCCAAGAAGATCATCACATAGCCGCCGTCAAAGAACATGGTGAGGCACGAGGCGAAGAAGCACAGCTCAATGGCGCCGAAGAGCAGGGCGAAGACACAGGCGCCCAGCTTGTGCTTAAGAATGCCGGCGATATAGCTCGTCAGCAGCGTGGTGGTCATAAGCATGGTCACGGTAATGGCGAGGCCATAGGCGCTCTCCATGCGCTCGGAGTTCTGGAACAGCAGCACGATGAAGATACAGCCGACCCACATGATGTTATTGACGAGCGGAATATAGAGCTGGCCCTTGGTGTCGCTGGGGTAGTGGATGCGCAGGTGCGGCATAAGGTTGAGGCGCGTTGCCTCGGATACCAGTGAGAACGAGCCGGTGATGAGGGCCTGCGAGGCGATGATGGCCGCTACGGCCGAAAGCACGATGGCAAAGGGGCGCAGGGGCTCGGGAAGCATCATGTAGAACGGGTTGACGATGTCCATCGCGAGCATCTGGGGATTGGAGTTGTTGGCGAGCAGCCAAGCGCCCTGGCCCAGATAGTTAAGGATGAGGGCCGCCTTTACGAACGGCCAGGATGCGTAAATGTTAGCCTTGCCCACGTGACCCATGTCCGAGTAGAGGGCCTCGGCGCCGGTCGTCGACAGAAAGACGAAGCCGAGCACCATAATGCCCGAGTGGTTGATGGGCGAGAACAGGAACAAAATGCCGCGAATGGGGTTGAGAGCGCGCAGGATGGATAGGTTGCCGAGCATGTTGAACAGGCCGGCGCCAGCCAGGAACAGGAACCACAGCGTCATGAGCGGGCCGAACAGCTTGCCGATCGACGAGGTGCCGGCGCGCTGCATGGCAAACAGACCGCAGATAATGATGATGGTAATAATGATGACGTTGGTTTGCTCGTCACCCAAAAGCGCGTGGCCCCACTCGATAGTGCGCAAGCCCTCGATGGCCGTGGTAACCGTGACGGCGGGGGGCCATGATCGGCGGCGCAGCGCTGCTCGCCGACGGC
>CABUDJ010000015.1 GCA_902490325.1 uncultured Collinsella sp.
CCTCCCCTGCCGCGGAACAGCCGCAGCTGCAGCCGCTCGGGATGCTGCGGCGACCGCCGAGTCTGCAACCGCCGCCGACGCGCCCGTCCAGGATGCTACGACTTCCGAGGCCGCTCCCGCCGATGTCGAGCCCGCCGACGTCCGTCCTGGTCGCAGCCATCGTACTGCTGCTAAGCGCACGTCCAAGGTCAAGGCTGCCAAGAAGGGTGCGTCCGAGGATTCCGCCGAGACGACCGCCGATGCATCGATTGATGCCGCTGAGCCCCAGGACGTCGAACAGCCTGCGTCCGAAAAGCCCAAGCGTGGTCGTAAGAAGTCCGCTAAGGCCAAGGCGTCCGAGCAGCGGGCTGATGTCGAAGCGCAGGTCGATTCCGGCGCCGAGGCCAATGACGCCGCTGCGGCCAATGCCGACGCCGCCGCAACTGATGGTGCCGCGCCCGCCGAGGCCGAAGACGGCGCTCGCCCCAACCGTCGCCAGCACAAGCGTAACGACGAGCGCAACGAGCGCAAGGACGAGCGCAACAACGACCGTCGCAACCGCCAGCGCGATCGCAAACAGCGCAACAAGGAGCGCAACGCCGCCCCCACCGAGCCCACGCTTTCGCGCGAGGAACTCGCGGCCATGAAGGTCGCCGAGCTGCGCGAGAAGGCCAAGGAGTTCGAGATCGAGACGACCGGCAAGAAGAAGGCCGAGCTCGTCGAGGAAATCTACACCACCGCCGCGAAGGCCGAGGGCTTCCGCGATATCAAGGGCATCCTGCAGATTCGCCCGGACAGCTCCGGCATCATCCACGCCCATGGCTACATGAAGTCCAACGACGACGCCTTCGTGCCCGCTTACCTCATCCGCTCCGCGCGCCTGCGCACGGGCGACGTCATCGAGGGCTCGCTGCGTCCTTCGCGCGGCGGCGACAAGCGCGCCGGCCTCGCCAAAATCACGACCATCAACGGTCTTGACCCCGAGCAGATTCGCAACCGTCCCAAGTTCGGCGACCTCACCCCGGTCTATCCCAACGAGCCGCTGCGCATGGAGCACGGCAAGGACTCTATTACCGGTCGCGCCATCGACATCGTGTCACCGATCGGCAAGGGTCAGCGTGGCCTGATCGTGTCCCCACCCAAGGCCGGCAAGACCACGATCCTCAAGAAGATCTGCCAGTCTATCTCGATTAACAACCCCGAGGTGCACCTCATCTGCCTGCTCGTCGACGAGCGCCCCGAAGAGGTCACCGATATGCAGCGTTCCATCAAGGGTGAGGTTGTAGCGTCGACCTTCGATATGCCTGCCGACAACCACACCCGCGTGGCAGAGCTCGTCATCGAGCGCGCCAAGCGCATCGTAGAGCTGGGTGGCGATGTTGTGGTGGTGCTCGACTCCATCACGCGCCTCGCCCGCGCCTACAACTTGGCGGCGCCCGCCTCGGGCCGCATCCTTTCGGGCGGTCGTCGATCGGCGGCACTGTATCCGCCCAAGCGCTTCCTGGGTGCAGCCCGCAATATCGAGAACGGTGGCTCGCTCACCATCCTGGCCTCTGCCCTCATCGACACCGGTTCCAAGATGGACGAGGTCATTTTTGAGGAGTTCAAGGGCACCGGCAACATGGAGCTTAAGCTCGACCGCGACCTGGCCGACCGCCGCATCTTCCCGGCTATCGACCCCGTTGCCTCCGGTACACGTAACGAGGACCTGTTGGTCGACGAGCAGATGCGCCCGTTTATCTTTGGTCTGCGTCGCATTCTTGCCGGCATGAACAACACCGAGCGCGCAGCCGCATCGTTTATCAAGGGTCTTAAGGGCACCAACACCAACCAGGAGTTCCTGGTGCGTTCGGCCAAAAAACACAGCGACTACGAGCAGACGTTCTAGGTTGTCATCCACGCGCAGCGATAGTTATCAATGCGATAAAGGGTCGGGGCTTTGAGCCTCGGCCCTTTTCCATAGCGCCGCTCCGCGCTTATTTTTGACCGTAAGACCGACGAGCAGCAGGTTTCCCGTTTCAATCCGACATCGTCGCTTGCAATCGGCAGGGCGGTTTCGCATAATAGCTTTTAAGCTTCGCGACGGAAAACGCAGATGAAACGAACCATATACCGTTGCTTTGGGGCATAGCCCCGCTTCATCTTCTCTCGCGCAGCCAACTGAATGATGCGATTTGGGTGCTGGAAGATGGGGAGAGCTCATGGCTTCTTCTGATGCAACACAACGAGCAGTCCTTGCCGGACTTTCGTGCGGGATCGGCCTTGCCGCTCCCGTGGTTATGTATGCCGCGACGCTGCCGTTTTCGTCGGTGAATGAGACGGTCGTGGCGGGTGCGGTTCCCTTCGCCGTGGGCGCGGTGGCGGGCGTGGGTATCTATGCCGCTTCGCTGGGTATCTCCGAGTACCGTGCGCAGCGTGAAGAGCGTCTGTTCCAGCCCGATGCCATGGGCGGTGCCGCCAATCTCAATCAGCATCAAAGCGAGTTCAAGACCGCCTCGATTCCAGCCCAGCAGCAGGATGCGACTCCTTACACTGCGGCTTCTGCTTCTCAGACTCAGTCGGAGCAGTCTACCTCGGCATTCCTTTCCGGCCTGACCGGTGCGTTCCAGCGCCGTCATGCCGATGATGGTGTTCCTACCATCGCTCGAGCCGCAGATGCTATGGACGAGGCCGAGGCTTGGTCCATGATCGACAGTATGCTCGACGACGATTCGCCGGTGAGCTGCGACCCTGCACGCTCGCGCGACGTCTATCAGGTCGCCATCGACGAGCTCACCAACGGCGGGCAGACCGGCTCCCTCAATCGCGACGACATCGCCGCCGCGGCGCGTGCCGTGTCGGGCTCCCAGGCCGCCCCTGCGGGCAGCACGGCGGCTTTCGTGGCACTCGTTGCCAACGCGGCAGCCAATAACGCCTACAACGCTACCTCGGCGGACGCGAACGCTTTTGCCGATAATTCGTACATTGATGAAGCCATGACCGCGGACGAGGAGGCCGTTGCCGCCCGCCGTGCCGCCGAGAGCTCGCTTTGGGGCGCTCCTGCCCAGCAGCAGGCGGCTGAGGCTGCGCCGTACAATGCAAACCTCGCCAGCATGCCTATCATCTCCGGTGCCGCGGACATCGATCTCGATGACCTCGATGAGCCTGCAGCCATCACCGCATCTATTGAAGCCCAAGATCGCCTCGACACCGGCGACCTTCCGGACGCCTCGCTCGAGGTTGATGTCCCCATGGCCGATTACTCGGGCCACGAGGACATGTGGGCCGCCGCCACCGCGATTCTGGATGAGATTGACGAGCCCGCTCCTGTTGCAGCCCCCGCTCCCGTCGCTGCCCCTCAGCCTGCTGCCCCCGCCTATGTCGGCCGTCACAGCGCTGTGTTCCCCGAGGATACCGCCCGTATCTCACGCGAGAGCATCGAGCGGGCCGAGGCTATTGCCGCCGGCATTATGGAAAATCGTCGTCACGAGCGCGTCAATCAGATCCTCGAGGAAGAGATTGAGCGCCTGCAGTCCTCTACCGCCAAGCGGACGGGCCGTGCCTATCTGAGCGTTATCGAGGGCGGTACCGCCAGCTTCGCGCCGCTCCGCGCGGAGGCATAACTTCTGCATGGTTAAGATCAATCGAAAATGGGCGGTCGCGACCTGCCTGATGGCGCTCTTGATCTGGGGCAATTCGCTGGTTCCCGGCTCGGGGTCGGGCTCGCTGAGCCTAACGGTCATGGAAGCTATCCGCTGTTTCCTGCACGGCGTGGGACTTCCATATGAATGGGTGACCAACTTTGTTGTTCGCAAGTGCGCGCATTTTACCGAGTATATGGTGCTCGGCATTCTGGCAACGCACGCCTTTGATTTTGAGGGCCGGCGCACCTTTGACGTGCTGCTGCCCACGGCGGTGTTCCTGCTGCTGATTCCCTCGATCGACGAGACGATTCAGCTCTTTGTGCCGGGACGCGCCGGCATGATCACCGATGTGATGATCGACTGCTGTGGAGCGGCAACGGGCGTTGTGCTCCGATATCTCTTACGGTCGCTGATGTACGCCAAAAAGGCCGCCTAGGACGTATTGTTTGGTCCTAGGCGGCCTTTTTTATTTGAGGGCTTATATGGGGCGTGGTGGCGTCGTTCCGTAGGTTGGATTTGCCGAGCGCGCCACGCCCTGTGGGTGCGTCTGCTACTGAAGCGCCTGTGCGCCCAGGGCCAGGCAGCCCATGATGCCCTGCTTGCCCTCGAGGCTGTTGTTGACAATGTAGGTGTCGATATCGTTGACCTCGGGCGTGACGATGTAGCTGTTGAGCATCTCGGCACACTTTTTGCGCGCGAGCGGCACGATGGGGGCGTGGTCGGCCACGCCGCCGCCGATGATGATCTTTTGCGGCGCGTAGCACAGCGTGTAGGTCATGAGCGCCTGTGCCAGATAGCCGGCGAGCAGGTCCATGGCCTCCGGGTCATCGGCCATGTCTCCGGCACTCTTGCCATTCCAGCGCTTTTTAATGCCGGGACCGGCGATGAGGCCCTCGAGGCAGTTGTCGTGGAAGGGGCAGGCGCTATGCTCGCCGATGGTGTCGCGCGGGTCGCGCGTGACCAGGATATGGCCGGCCTCGGGATGCATCATGCCGTGTACGAGCTTGCCGCCCGATAGCACGCCGGCGCCCACGCCGGTGCCGATGGTCAGGTAGATCACGTCTGTGAGGCCCTGGGCGCAACCAAAGGTGACCTCGCCCAGGCAGGCGACGTTGACGTCGGTGTCGTAGCCGCAGGGAATATTGAGCTCGTTTTGAATGGTGCCCAGCAGATCGAAGTAGCGCCATGCCGTCTTGGGGGTCTCCAAGATCTTGCCGTACTGGGGTGAGGCGGGGTTGACCGCGGTGGGGCCAAAGGCGCCGATTCCGAGCGCGGCGATGCCCTTGTTCGCAAACCACGCGTTGACGGCCTCAACGGTCTCCTGCGGGGTCGTGGTCGCGATCTGCTCACGTTCCAGGACCGTACCGTCTGCATAGCCCGTGGCGCAGACCATCTTGGTGCCGCCGGCCTCGAGCGCTCCGATAAGCTGCTGCTCTGCCATAGTATTCCTCTCTGGGACGAGTTGCTCCGTGACTAAAGTATAGTGCGCTAAACCATTTAAGAAAGCGCTATAAAAAGAAGCCCCGCAACTCGGCGGTGCGGGGCTTCTTTGGTTGCTTTAGTTGCCGGGCCGTCCTTACCTGCGCGGCTTGATTTTATCACGTAGCGATTTGAGGTTCTCCAGCGCCGCGTTGAGCGTCTCGTCACGCTTGGCAAAGTGGAAACGGATCAGATGGTTGACGGGCTCGCGGAAGAAGCTCGAGCCGGGCACAGCGCCCACGCCCACCTTTGAGGCCAGGTCCTCGCAGAACTCGAGGTCGCTGTCGTAGCCAAACTCCGAGATATCCATCATCACATAGTAGGCGCCCTGCGGCACGTTGTGCTCAAGACCGAGACTGTCGAGCCCCTGGCAGAACAGGTCGCGCTTGGCGGTATAGTGGTCAAGGACCTCATCGTAATAGCTGTCGTCGAAGTTGAGGGCGGTGACGACGGCTTCCTGCAGGGGAGCGGCGGCACCCACGGTCACCGACGGCAGGGGCGATGGTGTACCCCAGGCGCCAGCCGGTGATGGAGTACGTCTTGGACAGCGAGCTGCAACTGATGGTTCGTTCGAACATGCCGGGCAGCGTGGCCATATAGACGTGCTCGTGGGGCGCGTAGACGATGTGCTCGTATACCTCGTCGGTGATGCAGTAGGCGTCGTACTTTTTGCAGAGGTCGGCGATAAAGGTGAGCTCCTCGCGCGTAAAGACCTTGCCACAGGGGTTGGACGGGTTGCACAGGACGATCGCCTTGGGATCGTTGTCGCGGAAGGCCGCCTCAAGCACCTCACGGTCAAAGTCGAACGCAGGCGGGTTGAGCGGCACGTAGATGGGCTCGGCACCCGAAAGGATCGTGTCGGCGCCGTAGTTCTCATAGAACGGCGAGAAGATGACGACCTTGTCGCCGGGGTTCGTGACCGTCATCATGGCGGCCATCATGGCCTCGGTGGAGCCGCAGGTGACTACGATATTCTCGTTGGGGTTCACCGGCATGCCCATAAAGTGCTCCTGTTTGGCGGCGAGCGCCTCGCGCATGGCCTGGGAGCCCCAGGTGATGGAGTACTGGTGATAGAGCGGCTTGGGATCGCTGGCGATGGCGCTGAGGCTATCGAGCAGCTGCGCCGGGGGATCGAAGTCGGGGAAGCCCTGCGAGAGATTGACAGCGCCGTACTTATTGGAGATGCGTGTCATGCGGCGGATGACCGAATCGGTAAATCTTGCCGTGCGGTTGGAGGGTTCTTTCATGACGGTCCTTTCGAGGATTTGCAGTGGGGCAAGTTTACTCCTATGAAACCGGTGGGATTTGCTCGAAATGGTCTCGAAAAACTCTTTTCAAAATTCTTGAAAATTGGGGCTTGCATCGCGTGGCGTTCCTTGCAATAATAGTCGAGCGCGAAGCGCACAGGACACGGTGGGTGTAGCTCAGTTGGCTAGAGCGACGGGTTGTGGTCCCGTAGGTCGAGGGTTCGAGTCCCTTTACCCACCCCAGTTCTTGCTTCGTGTTGATATCGGGTCGTTAGCTCAGTTGGTAGAGCAGGGGACTCTTAATCCCAAGGTCCAGGGTTCGACCCCCTGACGGCCCACCCAAAGATTGTTAAAGCGACTGGCTCAGGCTGGTCGTTTTTTTGTTGACCTCGCATGGGGTCGAACCCGTCGGGGCGCGAAGCTGAGGAAATGCGTGAGCATTTACCAGCGTAGCGCGCAAGGCGCCTTGGCGCCGCAGCGGTCGCCTGCAAAGCAGGCTGACCCCCTGACGGCCCACCAAAGCAAGTTAAGACGGTCAACGAAAGTTGGCCGTCTTTTTTTGACCTCGCATGGGGTCGAACCCGTCGGGGCGCGAAGTTGGGGAAACTGCACCGTGATTCCCTTAGGGAAACACGGCTAAAGCCCCATAAACGTGCTCTCCTTATGAGAATTATGCTCACGGGGCTCGATGCATGTTGAGAAGTTGTGATCAAACTCAAAGTGAGAATCGATTTAGTCTGCTCGATAGTGCGAACCTAAGCTTTCAGTTCGCTTGCGCATGGCTTTGACCATTTCCTGTGCTAGTCGAATCTGCGATTGCAGGCGGGCGAGGGCTGCGACTTCGCTGTCCTGGGCTTTCTGTGTGCTCAAGGTCGTTGTCTCCGTCTTCAAGCCCTCAAGCTCGTGTAGTGCCTCGGATAGGCCCGTCTCGGTTCGGTTGATCATGCAATAGGTGCTCATCGTGTGCTTAAGGCCGTGTGTCAGGCGTTCAGCATCTGTTGTGGCAATGCCGTAGTGGGGGAGGTCGATATCCGCCTTCGGGGCCATCTCAGGTGCATTCTGCGCTGCAAGGGCTGCCGATGCGCCTGCGATGCGCCCGAACACGATGCCGTTGGCGCTTGACAAGCCACCGATGCGGTCGGCGCCGTGCATACCGCCTGTTGCCTCGCCGCAGGCGTAGAGGCCCTCAACACCCGTGTATGCGGTCTTATCGATCTTGATACCGCCGTTAGCGGCGTGGGCATACATCGCAACGCGCATCTCGTCAGTCGGGGCGATGCCGTGCTCGTCTTGCAGCCAGGTGGCAAAGGTCTGCACAAACTCTGGGATATCCTCGCGGGGGAAGTCGTAGTGGAGTGCCAGGCCTTCGACACCTGCCTGATCGATGACGAGATCGATAGCGCGGGAGGCCAAGCGTGACGTGAAAGGACCATATCCAGAGCGCTGCTCGAGCAGGTCGTCCAGCTTGTCGTCTGCAATATCTACCGGCTGGTCTACATGTACGTAGCGCCAGGTTTTCTCGTTGAAGACCAAGTTGCGCTTGGGCTCGATGAAGCCGGGCATCATCTGCATGAACTCTATATTAGTAAGTGTTGCGCCGTGCGCGAGTGCGATGGCCTGCGAGGAGCTGAGCACATCAGCCGACGTAAGGCTGCGCTCGAACAGGCCGCCTGTGCCACCGGCTGCGATGATCGTGGCCTTGGCAGCAAAGGGTACGATTCGATTTTCGGTGAGGTCGTAGAGCACGGTTCCGGTTACTCTGCCGTTCGTGTCTTTAACAAGGTCGATAAGCTCATGGCGGGGGAGCAGGCGAATGCCGAGCGACTCGATCCTGGTCGTCAGAGCGTCCTCAAGGGTCTTGCGGGTGAGGCCGCGCCACATGCGCGTCTTGTGGTCAAAGCAGGGGATAAACTGCTTTTGCTGAGCACTCTCGGCGCTTTGCGGACGCTGAAGCTCAACGCCCAGGTCTTGCTCGAGCCATTCTATTGCATGGGGAATGCCGTGGACAAACGTCTGGACAAGCTCGGGGTCGGCGACGCCGCCACCAACGGTCTGAATGGTGTCGATGAGGTCTTGTTCGTCGTCTTCGTTAACGGGTCCGATAAGCCCCAGGCCCCAGGTTCCGGGGAAGAAGCTCGATCCACTCATAGTCTTGCCGGCGCTTGCCACGGTGACGGTTGCGCCCGTGCGTGCCGCTTCGATGGCGGCGCAAAGGCCCGCAATGCCAGATCCAATTACCAGTACATCAGTCGATTCCATCGGATTCCTTTCTCGTCCGGCGCATTGTCGCACGGGTGATCGGCAATGGGGCCGCAAAGACTCGGCAAATCGGTAAAGGGCAAATATGGCAGGTGGGCGTCATGGACGCTCGGACGCTCCATCTCTTCACATCTCGTATTTCGCCCCAGCTGATATACCGGCATTAGCTACCCTGCGCCAGCGCAAACAAAAAG
Organism: uncultured Collinsella sp.; assembly: GCA_902490325.1. GTDB lineage: Bacteria > Actinomycetota > Coriobacteriia > Coriobacteriales > Coriobacteriaceae > Collinsella. The sequence continues at coordinate 8,782 of CABUDJ010000015.1, forward strand.
AGCCGCTACCTGGGTGGGTAGCGGCTCCAAAGCTCAACTATATGAGCATCGCGCGGGCGCGATTAGGCCTTGAGGGCCTCCTCGACGGCGACAGCGCAGGCGACGGTGGCACCGACCATGGGGTTGTTGCCCATGCCGATGAGACCCATCATGTCAACGTGCGCAGGCACGGAGGAAGAACCGGCGAACTGGGCGTCGGAGTGCATACGGCCCATGGTGTCGGTCATGCCGTAAGAGGCAGGGCCGGCGCCCATGTTGTCCGGGTGCAGGGTACGGCCAGTGCCGCCACCAGAAGCGACGGAGAAGTACTTCTTGCCAGCCTCGAGGCGCTCCTTCTTGTAGGTGCCAGCGACGGGGTGCTGGAAGCGCGTGGGGTTGGTGGAGTTACCGGTGATCGAGATGTCGACGTTCTCGTGCCACATGATGGCAACGCCCTCGCGGACGTCGTCGGCGCCGTAGCAGTTGACGGCGGCGCGGGGACCATCGGAGTAGGGGATGGTCTCGACGACTTTGAGCTCGCCCGTGAAGTAGTCGAACTGGGTCTTTACGTAGGTGAAGCCGTTGATGCGGGCGATGATCTGAGCAGCGTCCTTGCCCAGACCGTTGAGGATAACGCGCAGCGGCTTCTTGCGAGCCTTGTTGGCGTTCAGAGCCAGGCCGATAGCGCCCTCAGCGGCAGCGAAGGACTCGTGGCCAGCCAGGAAGGCGAAGCACTCGGTGTCGTCGGAGAGCAGCATGGCGCCCAGGTTGCCGTGGCCCAGACCGACCTTGCGGTCCTCGGCGACGGAGCCGGGAACGGTGAAGGCCTGGATGCCCTCGCCGATGATGGCGGCAGCCTCAGAAGCGGTCTTGGCGCCACGCTTGACAGCGAGAGCGCAGCCGAGGGTGTAGGCCCACTCGGCGTTCTGGAAGGCGATGGACTGGGTGTTGTTGACGATCTCACGCGGGTTGAAGCCCTTGTCGGTGCAGATCTGCAGAGCTTCCTCGAGGGAGGCGATGCCGTTGTCGGCGAGGCACTTGTTGATCTTGTCAGCGCGGCGCTCGTAACCTTCGAACGTAACAGTCATAGTTATTTCCCTCCCTTTCTACTCGTGAACCGGAAACACGCTGGCGACGGAGTGAGTCTCCTCGTCGGTGCGCGGGTCGATGTACTTGGCAGCGTTCTCCCACTGACCATAGTGGCCCATAGCGCCAGCGATGGCCTCCTCGGGGGTCTTGCCGGCCTTGACGGCGTCGGTGAACTTGCCGAGGTTCAGGAACTCGAATGCGATGATCTCGTTCTTGTCGTTGAGAGCCATGCGGGTGACGTAGCCCTGAGCGAGCTCGAGGTAACGAGCGCCCTTGGCCTTGGTGCCGAACATGGTGCCGACCTGAGAGCGAAGGCCCTTGCCGAGGTCGTCGAGGGAGGCGCCCACGGGCAGGCCGCCCTCGGAGAACGCGGTCTGGCTGCGGCCGTAAACGATCTGCAGGAAGATCTCGCGCATAGCAACGTTGATGGCGTCGCAGACGAGGTCGGTGTTGAGGGCCTCGAGGATGGTCTTACCGGGAAGGATCTCGGAAGCCATGGCGGCAGAGTGGGTCATGCCCGAGCAGCCGATGGTCTCAACGAGGGCCTCCTCGATGATGCCGTCCTTGACGTTCAGCGTGAGCTTGCAGGCGCCCTGCTGAGGTGCGCACCAACCCACACCGTGCGTAAGACCGGAGATGTCGGAAATCTCCTTAGCCTGGACCCACTTGCCCTCCTCGGGGATGGGTGCGGGGCCGTGGTATGCACCCTTGGCAACGGGGCACATGTTCTCCACTTCCTGTGAGTACTGCATGCCTCTCCTCTCTATCGTGTTGGCGTCCCGTCTGGGGGCCGTGGCTGGCGATTGCCGGGCGACCCTTCGAAAGGGACATGACATGCAGCCCTTATAATACCGCGAAATGCACGGAATATTCGGCGAACGGCTCAGTTTTCGTAGCGAGAAGTCCGGAAGTTTTAATTGAAACGGTTTAACGCTATGTTCTGTGGTCGCGAACTTCCGTAGAGGGGGTCCGTCTTTGGCAAGCTTTTGGTCAGCTCTTGTAAGCGTTGCAGGGGTTGACCTGTTGCAACGGTGCCGTTCGCCGCCTGATTACTGCCTTTGGCCGCGCGAGTGTATTGTTTTGCGTGAATGTTTTGATGGCACGCTTCAATCGTGCTGTATTGGATGGCAAGTAGATCCCGGTGAAGGGAGCGCCATGCAGCGCGTTTGGAGAACGGTTACCGGCTTTTACCATGTCTGTGCCCGCGGTACGGGCAAGCGGCTCATCTTTGAGGGCGATGACGACCGGTGGGAGTTTTTGGAGCTGATGCGCGAGTGCTGTCGCGAGGAGGGCGTGACGGTTATCGCCTGGTGCCTTATGGGCAATCACGTGCATTTGGTGCTTGCAGATTACGAGGACAGGATGAGCGCGGCAATGCACCGGCTGCTTTTGACGTACGCGCGGCGGTTCAATAAGCGCACGGGGCGCACAGGCCATCTGTTCCAAAACCGTTTTGACCGGCGCTCGCTCGATACCGACTGGCAGGTGATGGAGGCTATTCGCTCTGTACACGCCGATCCGCAGGAGGTGGGCGTTAGCCTAATCGAGCGTTATCCCTGGAGCAGCTTTCCGGAACATCTACGCGCTTACGACGGTGATGTGGCCGATGCCGCGAGGGGATTTTCTGATCCTTCTTGTGTGCTTGAGCTTTTTGGCTCTGCCGAGGGCTTTATTGCCTATTCGCTTTCGACGCCCGACGGCAGTGAGCCAGCGCTGTGCGATATGAAAGAGACGGAGTGGGAACGCCACGCCTTTGCCGACAAGATGGCGAAGAGCCTCGGGGTTCCGCTCAACGAACTCAAGACCGTTGCGCCCTCGCGGCGAGACAGAATCATTTTCGCTCTGCACGATGGCGGCTACACGGTGCGCGAGGTCGAACGGTATACGGGAATCAGCAAGAGTACCGTATCTCGTATCGTGCGCGCTTATGCGCGGGTGAAGGCACAGGCTGAGCTCTCGGAATAGAAAATGGCCGAACCACTCTTGTCAAGCGATTCGGCCAACAAAAATCTTAAGATTTGGGACAAGTTCTACTGATTATTTTGTCCCGTGAGCATGCCGTCGAGGGTGCGCCAGGCGAGCTCGGCGCATTTGACGCGGGCGGGCATGTGCGAGATGTCCTGGAGCTGGGCGGCTTCGTCCAGGTCTTCCAGGTCCTCCTCGGAGAGCTGCTCGCCGCGGATCATGGCAAGGAAGAGCTCTGCTAGGCGGCGAGCTTCCTCGACGGTCTCGCCGGTGATGAGGTCGGCCATGATGTCGGCGCTGGCCTGACTGATGGCGCAGCCGTGGCCGGTAAAGGAGGCCTCCTCGATCACGCCGTTCTCGACGCGCAGCTGCAAGGTGAGCTCGTCGCCGCAGCTGGGGTTGATGCCGTCGTGCTCGTGCGTGGGAGCATCCATCTCATACTTATAGTCGGGGTGCGAGTTGTGCTCCATAAATGTGGTGGAGGTGTACAGATTACCCATTGAACGTGCTCCAAACGTGATGCAGGCCGGCGATGAACTTGTCGATGTCGGCCTTGTCGTTGTAGAAGGCCACGCTGGCGCGGCAGCAGGCAAGGTTCTCGACGCCCAGCCAGGTGAGCAGCGGCTGCGCGCAGTGGTGGCCGGCGCGTATGCAGACGCCGTCCATGTCCATGATGCTCGCGACGTCGTGCGGGTGGATGCCCTTGACGTTAAAGCTCACAACGCCGTGGTGGTTGTCCCAATAGATGGAGCCGATGATCTGGACAAAGTCGAGCTGCATGAGCTCGCCCATCAGATAGTGGACGAGTGCCTGCTCGCGGGCCTGGATGTTCTCGTAACCCACGGTGTTGACCAGGTAGTCGAGTGCCGCACCCGTGGCGAAGATGCCGGCGGCGTCCTGCGTGCCGGCCTCGAATTTCTCGGGAACGGGCGCCCAGACGGCGTCCTGCTCGGTGACCGAATCGATCATCTCACCGCCGGTAAGCACTGGCGGCATGGCGTTGAGCAGGTCCATCTTGCCCCACAGCACGCCGATGCCCATGGGGCCCATGGCCTTGTGCGCGCTAAAGGCAAAGAAGTCGGCGCCCAGGTCGGCCACATCGACCGGCATGTGCGGCAGCGACTGCGCGCCGTCGACGACCAGATAGCCGCCGTACTTGTGCACGAGCTTGCCGAGGTTCTTGACCGGGTTCTCGACTCCTAGCACGTTGGAGACCTGACCCACGGCCAGGATCTTGGTCTTGGGTCCCACCTTGGCCAGAACCTCCTCGGTGGTGAGCTGGCCGGTCTTGGTGGGATAGAGGTAGACGAGCTTGGCGCCGGTCTCGCGGCAGACCTGCTGCCACGGAATCAGGTTGGAGTGGTGCTCCATGATGGTGATGACGACCTCGTCACCGGGCTCGAGCACCGTGGGTGCAAAGCTCTTGGCGACCAGGTTGAGCGACTCGCTCGTGTTGCGGGTGAAGACGACCTCGTTGGCCTGTGAGGCACCGATGAGGTCGGCGATCTGCTGGCGGACTTTCGCGATGGCGTCGGTGGCCTCGACGGACAGCGAGTACAGGCCACGCAGGGGGTTGGCGTTCATGCGCTGATAGAAGTCGCGCTCGGCGTCGAGCACGCAGGCAGGGCGCTGCGCGGTGGCGGCACTATCGAGGAAGGCGATCTCGGGGTGTTGCTGGAACAGCGGGAACTGTGCCTTGTAGGGATTGGTCTCGATGTCGACGGTAGGCCAGCCGCGCGAGGCCTCGTCGCTGGCGTCGAGCTCCATAGGCTCCGGTGCGGTACAGGTATCGCATTTAACGTGCTCGGTGTCGATCATGCGAGCTCCTCTTCAAAGTTGTCGATCAGGTTGTTGCCCAGGCGGACGACGGCGGCGCGGGTGCGCTCGTCGGTGGCGGAAAGCGCGGCGTCCTCCAGCTTGGCACGGACGAACAGGTCCTCGGCGGCGTTTTGGTCAAGGCCGCGGCAGGCGAGGTAGAACAGCTGCTCGTCGCGGACGTGGCCGATGGTGGCTCCGTGGTTGCCGGCGACGTCGTCCTCGTCGCACAGGATGACGGGGACGGTCTTGTTGTCGACCCCCTTGTTGGCCAAAAGCACCGTCTCGCGCTCGGTGCCGGTTGCACCCTTGCAGCCGTGCACGAGGTCGATGGTGCCGCGGTAGACCTTCTTGGACGTGCCGGTCAGCACGCCGTTGGCGTCGATCTCGCACTCGGTCTTGCGACCGCGGTGGCGCAGCTCGTAGTTAAAGTCGCGCACCTGCTCTCGGGCGCCCAGGTAGTCAGTATCGATGGTGACCTTGGCGGTATCGCCCAACAGGTCGCCGGCGAGGCCGGTGGCGCTGGCGCCGGCACCCAGGACGGTGTGCTGCACGTTGACGCGCGCGCCCTCGTCCAGGAACAGGCCGGTGTCGTCGAGCGCGATCCAGCTATCGTCGAGCGTCTGCGTGCAGGTCACGTTGACGGTGGCGTACTCGTGGGCGCACACGCGTAGCACGGAGCCCACGACACCCTCGCCGGTAACGGGGGAGTCTAGGGCAATATGTAGATCGAGCGTCGACTGGGGACGGGCGACGACGTCGATGGCGGCGATGGCCGCGGCGGCATCGACAGCGCTCACGCGCACGGTAACCGTGGCGTGCTTGTATGCGGGCACATCGATGACGATGCGCTTGGTAGCGTGGTCGGCCAGGTAGGTGTAGGCAGCCTCGCCCATGCCAGTCTCGAAGGCCTCGGCAGGGGAGAGCTCCTCCTCGAGCTTGATGGCGCCGGCCTGGTAGACGGAGGTCGCAGGCACGTCGAGCTCGGTCTCGGGCGTGATACGGGCGCGGTCGGCGGCATCGCCGGGGGCGGAGGCGCGGCGCTCGGGGAAACGCTCGGCCATAGCGTCCATGGCGGCTTCAAACGCGTCTGCCACGCCGGTAAACTGCTCGTCCAAGCCCTCGACCTCAACGGCCTCGGTGGGAGCGGCGGCAAGCTCGTCAGAGAGCTCGAGCTTGGTCTGGTTCATCTTGAGCCAACCCCAAGTGGCAGCCGGCATCGCATTAACCTGCTCAAGGATGGTAGCAGCGGTGTTGGTGGTCTGTTTCATTATCCGATCGCTCCTTCCATCTCGAGCTTGATCAGGTTGTTCATCTCGACGGCGTACTCCAGCGGCAGCTCCTTGGAGACCGGGTTGGCAAAGCCGTTGACGATCATGGTACGGGCCTCTTCCTCCGAGATACCGCGGCTCATCAGGTAGAACACCTTATCGTCGCCGATGCGGCCGATGGTGGCCTCGTGGCCGATGTCGACGTTCTTGGCGCGGATGTCCATGGCGGGGATGGTGTCGGAGCGGCTCTGGTCGTCGAGCATGAGCGACTGGCAGCTCACGGTTGCCTTGGAGCCCTCGGCCTTAGGCGTGGCCACGATGGAGCTGCGGAACGTCTGGATGCCGCCGCTCTTGGAGATGCCCTTGGTCTCGACGGTTGCCGAGGTATCGGGCGCGTTGAGCACGACCTTGCAGCCGGTGTCGAGGTTCTGACCGGCGCCGGCAAAGGTGATGCCGGTAAAGCTCGAGCGGGCGCGGCGGCCGTTGAGCACGCTCATGGGGTAGAGGTAGCCCACGTGGCTGCCGAAGGAGCCGCTGATCCACTCGATGTCGCCGTCCTCGTCCACGCGCGCGCGCTTGGTGTTGAGGTTGTACATGTTCTTGGACCAGTTCTCGATGGTCGAGTAGCGCAGGTGTGCGCGTTTGCCCACAAAGAGCTCCACAGCGCCGGCGTGGAGGTTGGCAACGTTGTACTTGGGCGCGGAGCAACCCTCGATAAAGTGCAGGTCGGCATCGTCCTCGACGATGATGAGCGTGTGCTCAAACTGGCCGGCACCCTTGGCGTTGAGGCGGAAGTAGCTCTGCAGCGGGAAATCGAGCTTGGTGCCCTTGGGCACGTAGACAAACGAGCCGCCGGACCATACGGCGCCGTGCAGGGCCGCAAACTTGTGGTCGGTGGGCGGGATGAGTGTCATAAACTTCTCGTGGATGAGCGGTTCCCACTGCGGATCGTGCAGGGCTTCCTCAATACCGGAGTAGACGATGCCCATCTTGGACGCGGTGTCCTGCATGTTGTGGTAGACGAGCTCGGAGTCGTACTGCGCGCCGACACCCGCCAGGTAGCTACGCTCGGCCTCGGGGATGCCTAGGCGCTCAAAGGTGTTCTTGATGTCGTCGGGCACCGACTGCCAGTCGTGCTTTTGGTCGGTGTTGGGCTTGACGTAGGTGACGATGTTGTCCATGTCCAGGCCCTCGATGGAGGGGCCCCACGTCGGATCCGGGAAGCGGTTGAAGATTTCGAGGGACTTTAAGCGCAGGTCGAGCATCCACTGCGGCTCGTCCTTTTTGGCGCTGATCTCGCGCACGATGTCGGGCGTGATGCCGGCGTCGAGGCGCTCGAATCCCTCCTCGCCATAGGTGAAGTCGTAGAGGCTGCGGTCGATGTCCGCGACCTCGGTGCGGTTCTTGGTCATTGCGTCGCCCCTTTACGCCTGCTGCTCGGCAGCGGCGGCCTCGGCCTGGGCGCGCTGCTCGGCGGCCTCGCGCTCGAAGGTCTCAAAACCGTTCTTGTCGATCCAGGGGATGAGCGAGGCGTCGTCCTCGCGCACGATGTGGCCCTTGACCATAACGTGGACGCGGTCGACATCCAGGTGCTCCAAGATGCGCGTGTTGTGTGTGATGATGAGCATGGAGCCGTCGCAGCTCTTGCGGTAGGCGTCCATGCCGTGGCTGACGGTGGACAGGGCGTCGACGTCTAGGCCCGAGTCGGTCTCGTCGAGGATGGCGAGCTTGGGCTGCAGCAACAGGAGCTGGAGCATCTCGACCTTCTTCTTCTCGCCGCCCGAGAAGCCCACGCCCAGCTCGCGGTTGAGGTAGGCGGTATCCATGTTGAGCTCTGCCGCGAGCTCCTTGACGCGACGGCGGAACTCCTTGCCCTTCATCTCCAGGCCGGGGCGGCCGGCGATGCTGGCGCGCAAAAAGCTCGACAGCGGCACGCCCGGAATCTCGACCGGGGCCTGGAAGCTCAGGAACAGGCCGGCGCGCGAGCGCTTGTCGGTGGTGAGTTCAGTGATGTCCTGGCCGTCAAAGACGATGCGGCCGTCGTTGACCGTGTAAACGGGGTCGCCCATGACCAGGTGGCCGAGGGTGGACTTGCCGGCGCCGTTGGGTCCCATCAGAACGTGGGTCTCGCCGGCGGCGACGTTGAGGTTGACGTTGTGGAGGATGGTCTTCTCGTCCACGGAGGCGGTCAGACCTTCGATGGAAAGCAGCGGATTTGCGCTCATGCTGTCCCTCTCTGTATATGGTGTACTCATAGGTGTACTAAACCCTAGGAATCTTCTCGGAATAAAGTTACTATGGGTTCGGCGTTAGTCAAGGGAAAACCCGACTAATCCACTCGACTTTTTAGATGTGGGACATAATAATCAGGCTTGTTTGCCCCGCGTGCATAAGATTTGGGACAAACAAGCCTGGTATTTTGTCTCGGCTACGATGAGAGGGTAGGTATGCTCATTTCTTCCAAGGGCCGCTATGCCCTCCGGCTGATGATCTATATCGCGGCGCTGGGCGACGCCGAGGGCAAGATTGCCTTGCGCGAGGTTGCCGACCGTGAGCATATCTCACAAAAGTATTTGGAGCAGCTGGTTCGTCCGCTTATGAAGGCGGGCCTGCTTAAGAGCGTGCGCGGCAAGGGCGGCGGCTACATGATGGCCAAGGATCCAGCCGAGGTGCGTGCCGGCGACGTCCTGCGCGCCGTCGAGGGCAGCACGGCGCCCGTGGCGTGCGACGGCATCGACAACAGCTGCACCCGCAGCGATTTGTGCTCGACCGTCAAGTTCTGGCGCGGCCTGGACGACGTGATCGAAAAGTACGTCGACGGCGTGACGTTGGCCGACCTGGCCGCCGTCCCCGAAATCAACTTTGACATTAAGCTGTAGGGGTGCAAATGGCATCTCTCGACAAGGTGTACAAGCAAATCGAAGTTTTTGCTCGGGAATGTGACGCCGAGAAGGTCGTGTTGTTTGGTTCTCGTGCTCGAGGCGACAACTTGCCCAAGAGCGATATTGACATCGCCGTAGCAGGTTGCCGGGATTTCGGCCGTTTCTCATATTTGATCGAGGAACATCTTGATACTCTTTTAGATGTAGATGTCGTCAATCTCGACGAGTCCCTATCGCAGCAATTGCTCGATGAGATTGCCAAGGATGGTGTGATTCTGTATGAAAAAATATGAGAACTTTGTTAGCGCCTTGGCGAATCTTGAGGATGCGCCCAATCAGGATCTCAACAATGATTTTGTTCAGAGTGGATTGATTAATAAGTTCAATCTTCAATTTGAACTGAGCTGGAAGCTCCTTAAGCGTCTGCTCGAGTATGAGGGCGCCACGCTTGCCGCGTCGGGGTCTCCTCGTGCCATCTTGAAGGAGTCCTACCGATTCTACGACTTTATTGATGAGGCAGCCTGGCTGGATATGCTCAGAGACCGCAATACGAACGTCCATATCTACGACAACAAGCTCGCTCAAGATTTGATTCAGCGCATCTTGAACGTCTATATTCCCGCTTTCTGTCAGTTGAGAGACGGGCTGACGAAACGTTACGGCGAGCTTCTGTTGGCGCCCGACGACCAGTTTGTCTAATTCCTTAAGATTTCGCGGAGGGTTGTTGCCGTTTACCGAGGGGTTGTTGTGCAACAACGGACGAGCTGCAATACTGATTCTATCTTTGCAAACTGCACTTTAACTACACCAATGCAGGGAGGATCTTATGCAGCCCAAGCATTCTGCTATTGTCGCGGGTCTGACGCTGGCGCTTTCGTTTGGCGCCGTTTCCGCGCCGGCACCCGCCGCTGCCGAGGAGCCCACGCCGGGCGTTGCCTCGGATGCCACCGATATCGATAAGGGCCTTTACACCCAACAGTCCTTCTCGGGCGTGCTGAGGTCGGTCCAGGGTGTCTCGTTTGTCAACGTGACTCCCGAGATGAAGTACTTTACCAAGTACGAGAGCCATGGCAACTATAACCAGGGCTTTTCGTATGGTGACGGCTACAACGCGCTGGGTTATTACCAGTTCGACCGTCGTAGGTCGCTCATCCCGTTTATGAAGCAGGCCTACAACTACAACCCCGAAAAATACAGCATGCTCAAGGATGCGATTGATCGCGGCAGCGAGATTTCCAACACGAGCAATGCCATGTACGAGAACGGCCAGCCCACCGAGTTGGGCCGTATTGCGCAGGAGGCCTTCCAGGGCGCTTATAACATCGACCCTGCTGAGTTTTCGGCTCTGCAGGATGCGTATGCGTACAACTCGTACTATGCGGTGACCGAGGCGTGGCTCAAGAGCGGCCTTGGTATTGATATTTCGGGCCGTGCCGATTGCGTCAAGGGCATGGTGTGGAGCATCACCAACATGTGTGGCACCGGTGGCTGCAGGGACTTCTTCCGCTGGGCGAATCTTTCTAATGATATGACTGACCGTGAGTTTGTGACGGCGCTCTCCAATAGCGTGGTCAACAATGTCGCCACCAAGTATTCGAGCCAGCCCCAGTATCATGAGGGCTGGAAGAACCGTTATAAGAATGAGCTGAAGGACTGCTTGGCTTATATCGCCGAGGATGAGGCTGCCGCTGCGACGCCCGTGCAGCCCGAGCCTACGCCGGCGCCCTCGCCGACACCTGATTCGAATGACGGCTCGAGTGACGATGCCAACGATGACAGGATGGATGCGCCCTCGACCGATGCTGACGGTAATGGCTCTGCTGGTGGCACTACCAACGACGGCTCTACCTCGAACGGCTCCAATTCGAACGGCTCTGCTGCGGGCGATTCGTCTTCAAGCTCTGCCGGCAATACGGACAGCGACGCTTCTGGTTCGACCGACGCTGACACCTCTAACTCATCCACCGGCTCGAGCGATTCGTCCGTTGACACCGGCTCTAACAACGGCTCCGGCTCTGACGCAACCCCTGATTCCGATGCTTCCAAGGACGACTCGAATAAGGCGCCGGACGCTCCCGTTGCTTCGCCGGACAAGAAGCCTTCTTTCTCCGAGCAGCTTGGTTCTACGCTGGGTTCTTCGCTGATGGCTGGCGTCAATAACGGCTCGGCCCAGAACAAGGACAACTCTGATCAGGCTTCCACGGAAAAGACCGAAGCCGCAAAGGGCGACTCCAAGGATAAGGCTTCCGAGAAGGTTGAATCCGATAAGGGTTCTAGCTCTGATGAGAAGGACGACAAGTCCGCTCAGAAGAAGGACGAGGACAAGAAGTCTGAATCTGAGGAGAAGGACAAGAACAAGGACAAGACCGAGGACGGAAAGCAGCAGGGCGAGGACAGCAGTAAGGGCAACACCGACAACCAGAACCAAGAGCAAAATGACTCCAAGACGGTGACCACTACAACCACCACTACAACGACTAAGACTTCGGGCGGTAACATGCCCAAGACGGGCGACCTTATCGTTATGGCGAGCCTTGCCAGCGCGAGCTTGGCCACGCTGGGCGCTACGTCTATCGTAAGTGGTAAGCATAAGCTCGATCAGCAGAAGAAGGCTTCTGGGGAGGACGACTCGGGGGAGTAGGCTCTCAGTTGCCAGATAACTAAATAGTCGGGACGGGGTCCGGTGCGAATGTATCGGGCCCCGTTTTGTTGTGCAACGATTAATTGTGCCCCCTCACACCTCTTGTTACTACCGTTGCCCGATATGTTTGCGCGGCGACATCGGTACATGCGATGCGGTCATTACAATTGGCATCGTGCTGCGATTTAGGGGGAACGTTTTGGTGTCTGAACAGGCAAATGTTGATTGTGCTGCTGGCTTTGGCGTGCGTTTGATCGGCTGTGCCGACGATGCGGCTTTGCCCATTGGCATGCACGACTATGCGGAGGCTCTTGGTTGCTGCACGCTGGTCGACAAGACCATGTTTATTGCCGATGTGTTGGACTGCGACGCGTCCGTTGTGGTGTGCTGTCGACCCGAGGGTTTTGGCAAAAGCATGAACTTGTCGACGCTCAGGGCTTTTCTGGAGCGTCCAGCGGTTGGTCGCGCTGATCAGCGTTTGTTTGCCAATGCTCAGATTTGGGATGCAGACGGTGGGCGCTATCGGGATGAATATGCTTGCTATCCGGTGATATCGCTGGACTTTTCTGGCGCTGCGAGGCGTGGTGCCGCTATTGCCGACGTCGTGCGCGATGCCCTTTCGGGCGAGTGCGCTCGCTTGTTGGCGCTCTTGGAGGCTCCTGATTTAGCTCGAGATAAGGTGCGTCACATCGAACGTGTTGCGCGTGGCGTGGCGAGCGCGGACGAGGTTGACTCGGTGCTCGGTGTGCTCATTGAGCTGCTGGAGATGGCCTGCGATGAGCAGGTTGTATTGCTCGTTGATGGGTACGATGCGGCGTGGTCTCGCCGTGCGAGCGCGAGGGACGCTTCCGACGCCGATCCGGCAGGGCTATTCGATCGCGTGCTGTTCGACGCCATTGCCACTGCGCGCGATTCGTTGCGGCTGACGTGTCTGATGGGGGAGTGTCCCGGTCCTGCCGAAGCGGCGCTTTCTTCGCGCAGTTGTTCGTATTGTCTGTCGACGCCGCTTTCGACGTGGTGTGACCGATGTTTCGGCTTTTCGGATGCCGAGGTCCAGGCTCTGTTGAATCATGCTGGGCGCGAGGAATACCTTGATGATGCGCGTGAATGGCTCGAGGGATATCGGTTTGGCAGGGTCTATTGTTCGAGTCCAGAGCGTGTGATCGGTTTTCTGGGCCGAGGCTGCACGGCGCCTGTGCGTGCCGATCTGTATGGATATGCCGATTGCCTGAGTAGGGTAGTTGCCGGGTGGAATCTCGACCGTCTTTCGGTCTTGTTCGATTTGCTCGAGGCCCATGGGTGCGCTGAGGTCCCGCTTTGTTTGGGCACTGCAGAGCCAGATGTCTCGCCTGACGATGGCATGTGGACAGCGCTATATCTGTCCGGTTTTCTCACGACGGATATGACTGAGGAGCCAGAGCATGGCGATCGCCTCCGTGCTTTGCGAGTGCCCAATAAAGAGCTTCGCCAGGCCTTGCGTCTAGTGATTGTTGAGTGGTTTGAGTGCGCTGCCGAAGACATTCGGGACGTCGATGCGTTTCGCGACGGGCTGTGCCGTGGGAACGAGGATACCGTGAGGCGGGCGCTAAGCCGCATCCTGGGGGATGCGGGAATCGGTGAGACCGACCCAGATAAGCCGCTGCCATATCATCTGTTCTTGCAGGGGCTCTGCTTTGGCTTGCCAGGCTATGCCAATCCTGCTTCGAGGCGAAAGTGTGGCGCGGGTCGCTGGGACATCCAAGTTTTCCCTGCGGGCGCTGTGTTCGACGTAGCTGACACGATCGGCATGCTGGACGAGCGCCCGCTGATAACGATCAACATGATGTATGACCCCGGTGTGGATGCGCTGGGCCTGGAATTGCTGGCCGTGCAGGCGCTGCTCGACATAGAGCGCGACGGCATCGACGAAATCCGTGTGCCGCGACCCGGCGTTGGCCGCATGCGCTGGGGGTTTGGGTTTGATGGACAGCATGTGGCTACGGTGTACCAGCGGCTTTAAGAGCTGAGGTGTTTCCGGATTCCGTTACTCGGTGTCCTTCATGGGCGGCATGGGCTTCCAGTTGGGATCCTTGATGATCTTGCGGGCGTCCTTCATGCCGCGGCGCAGCGCCGGAATGCCGGTCTTAAAGCACTTATCGACCGCAGCCAGGCGAATGAATTCCTTGCAGAAGGTCGCGGCATTGCCCAGGCGGAACAGCATGGGGTGGTAGTCACCGTAGATCTGCATATAGCGAGCGAGGAAGCCTCGGTTGCGCATGATGTAGTAGCGGTTGGTGTCGCTCGTAGAGTTGAGCTGGCGTTTGCCGGCGATATCCCAGTTAGAGACGGCGCGGGCGCGCTTGAGAACCACGTCGGCAACAACGACGGCGGGGAAGTGTTGGCTGGCTACGTAGCCGTAGCAGGCATCGTCGCCGTAGATAAAGAATCGCGCATCGGGCAGGCCGATCTTATCGACCACGCGGCGCGAGAACATGCCGCCCTCAAAGCATAGCTGGTTCATGGCGCGGTAGCCCTCGGGTCCCAGGTCCCACTTGGCGACAGGGTTGGGAATGCCGAGTGAAAGGATGAGTTGGTATTGCCAAAAGAAGGCGCCGCCGTCAAAGTCCAGGCGCGAACCCTGGATGACATCGTAGCGGTCGGTCCACTTGGCAAGACGCTCGATGCCCTCGGGGATGACAAGTACGTCGTCGTCCATCACCCAGAACCATTGAGCGCCCAGGTCGTAGGCGCATTTAGTGCCGGCGGAGAAGCCGCCCGCACCGCCGCCGTTTTCGAGCTGCGGGGCGTAGATGACACGGTCGGTGCCGCCCTGCGCGTCAGGCTGCTCGGTGTCGATGCCCCACAGGTTGGCCAGGCGCTCGTTGAATGCGGCGCACATGGCCTCGGTCTCGCACGAATTCTCGTTATCGACAATCACGATGCGCCAGGGCGTTGCCGTGAGCTCGGTCATGGAGTCGAACAAGTTGGCCAGGAGTTCCTGGCGCTTGTACGTAACGACGACGATGGCGAGCTTGTCGATGGGGGCGGGAAGGGTTGAAGGCATGGGGCAATATATCCTTTCACGCGCGGCTGGCGATCGCTGCGCGGAAGCTATCGAATACGTCCTTGGGACTGTCTTATTGTAAAGGCTCGGTGCGCTTTGGCGGCAAGCTTTGAATAAAACGCAGGAACCTGCCACGGGTGCAGCGGCTTTAGGGTCTGACGGCAGCGTGTCTATTGCCGCTTGAGCTTGCGAGCGATAAGGCTTCTAGCAGCATCGATGATGAGGAGCGCTAAGGCAAAGACGATGCTAATGACGGTGCCTGTGACGATACATATAGCTGCCGGGCTGTTTTGGCTGATCAGTATGTTTGCGAGCAACGTATTGAAGACGGGACGCCACAGGCTACTGGTGAGCGACTGCATCACATAGAAACCAAGCGTGGCGGTCGATAAGGTGACGATGACACCTGCGGTCCGTGGATTGCCTGAGGCACTGCGCCGGGTCGCCGCAAAGAGCAGAGAGGCGGCAGCGAGGACAAACGAGATCAACGAGGTTGATTTGTAGGAGAGGACTGCCATCGCCGTGAGGTTGCCGGTGAAGGAGAGTGCTCCTTCCAGGATGGTGGCGAGCACCAAAACCGCTGCGAGCGACCGCGTGCCTAAGGCGCCCGCCTTGTCCGAATCCATGGCGCCGGTTACGTCGCGGAGCAGTCCGCCGATCAAAAACGCGACTACGTACGTGACGGCGCTCATGAGCTTTTGGAGCCAAGAAAACTCGCCGGCGCATGTCGCACTCATAGCGGCTAAATACCCGTTAACAACAAATGCGAGGATGCCAACGGCGATGACCGTCGTCTTGTAGGTTTTCTGGGGGAGTCGACTCTTAGCCAGTCCAAACCATGGCGCCATGAAGACCGTGGCGGCATAGACCCAGATAAACTCAAGGCCTAGCGTGTACCAGTAGTGCGTATTGAGGGTAACATCGGGAATGGGTGAGACGACCGTGGACCACGCGAGCGCCACGAGGCAATAAAACGCAGTGGGCAAAATGACCTTGCCCAGGCGCTGCGCCGTCCGTTGCATTTGCGACTTCCATGTTGCTCCACCGTCCCAAGCACGCTCGGCCGAAGCGATGAGAAAATAGCCCGAAATCATAAAGAAGACCTCGTTGGCCCAGCAGCCCAGCAAGTTAATAAAACCGAGCACGCCGGAATAGGGGAACATCGCAAGTGGGGCATATTCTACGGCGCCGACACAGGTTGCCTGGAAGGTCCACTGAAAGGTGTGGAACACCGCGATGCCGGCGACCGCGACCAAACGCAGCGCTTCGATGGGTATGTTGCGTGCGGCTTTGGGCTGCATGACGTCCTTTCTTATCGGTTTGCCTCTGCGAGCTCCATAGATTATATAAACGCCTGCTGGCGCGCTGACCCTTTGATACCATGAAACGACAGGTATTTCCTAAGGAGCACATTTGTCTACTAACGCCTCTGGCAGCCCTGTTCTGTCGCTGCTTATTCCCATTTACAATGTTCAGCGCTACCTGCGCGAGTGCCTCGATTCCGCCCTGGCGCAGACGCTCAAGGATATTGAGATCATCTGCATTAACGACGGGTCGACCGACAACTCGCCGGCGATTATCCGCGAGTATATGGAGCGCGATGGGCGCGTTAAGATGATCGACAAGGCCAACAGCGGCTACGGCGACTCGATGAACCGCGGTCTGGAGATGGCGCGTGGCAAGTACGTTGGCATCTTGGAGTCCGATGACTTTATGGCGCCCGACGCACTCGAAAAGCTTGTCTCGGCCGCCGATAGCAATAATGCCGACTTTTCGAAGGCGAACTTTGATTTCTACTGGTCTAAGCCCGAGGAACGCCGTTCGCTGCACGAGATGTTTAGACCTCAGGATTGTGGCAAGCCAGTGCATCCGAGCGATACGACGCAGTTCTTTAAGCAAAAGCCATCGATTTGGTCGGCCGTGTACCGTCGCGATTTTCTTGAGCGCAACGGCATTACGTTCCTGCCGACTCCGGGGGCATCCTTTCAGGACACGTCATTCGCCTTTAAGGTGATCGCGTGCGCCGATAAGGCTGTTTACCTGCACGATGCCGTGCTGTCGTATCGCCAGGACAACGAGAATTCCTCGGTCAATTCTTCGGCTAAGGTCTTTTGCGTCAATACCGAGTATGCCGAGATTGAGCGTTGGATTCGAGAGGATTATGCCCGTGACCACGCAAGTGATGACGTCGCGCGCATGCTCAAGTTCAATCAGCTCATTAAGTACGATTCGTATATGTGGAACTACGTGCGCCTGGCGCCTAAGTTCTATAAGGAGTTCCTGGTGCAGATGGCCAAGGAATTTCAGGCGGCCTTGGACGCGGGGGAGTTTTCGCTTGACGACCTCAAGCCGTGGAAGCGCGCGAATCTCGCTGCCATCCTCAAAGATCCTGAGGGCTGGGTTGACGAGCATCCGAGTTTTGCGACGGATGGTGCCTTGGGGCGTGCTAAGTATTACGCCTCGGTTGGAGGCCCAAGCGTGGTCGCTGCCTTCCTCATCGAATCGCTGAGGGGGTAGGTCGGCATGGGAGAGGCCTCGCGTCCTAAAGCTACCATTGTCGTCCCCGTTTACAACTCTGCGCGCTCCATTCAGCGATGCCTCGATTCGCTGCTGGCCCAGTCCGAGCGCTCGATTCAGGTTGTCTGCGTCAACGACGGTTCGACTGATGATTCGTTGAACGTGTTGCACCAGATCGCGCAGGCCGACGATCGCGTACTGGTGATTGACCAGGAAAACGCGGGTGTCTCGTGTGCTCGAAATGCCGGTATCGATGCCGTCGAGGGCGAGACCGTCTTTTTTGTGGACGCCGACGATTACATCGATGCCCAGACGGTCGAGCGCGTGCTGCATTCCATGGAGTCCGCAGATGCCGAGGTCGCCGTCTTTGGCGGCGTCTGTGAACCTGCCGATGCTGCCCCCAAACGCGTCCAGCAACTCATGAGCCCCAAAGCTGGTGCCTTCGGCGCCCGTGATCCCCAACTGCTGTTCCATTCGAATGCGCAGCCCTATGCCTGCCGTGCGGCTTTTTCGCGCGAGCTGCTCAATCGCGAAGGCATTCGCTTCGCCCCCGGTTTGGCTTTGGGCGAGGACGTTGTCTTCCAATTTGCGGCTTATGCGCTTGCCCGCAAGGCCGTTGTCATGCCGGACAAGTTCTACCACTACGTGATGGAGAGCGAATCGGCGACGCACGAGTTCAACAGTGCCGAGGCTCGCGCCAAAAAGCTTGACGCCCACATGAGAATGCTCGAGGAGGTCTTGGAGGACTGGGCAGCCTACGGTCTTTTGGACCTGTGTCCCGGCGAGCTGATAACTTGGTTTTTGGACCTCATTGTGTTCGACCTGGCGCGCTTCGATGCCGATGACTTCCATCGCGTGGCGGCTCGCGTCAACATGGACCTCACCACGTTTTTGGGAACGGAGTGGGCGGATATGCCTGCTAAGGGCGCCGTTCGCCGTGTTGCCCACAAGCTCGTTGCGGCGACCTCGGGCGTTTCGATGGTAGACGCCACGCTGTTCTATCTTTCGACTCGCGGTCTCAAAGCCTGCCTGGAGCGCTTTCTCTAATTCCAAGCGCTGCCGCCCGCCGCAACTCGGCTGCTAAAATAACCCTGTTACACGCTATTCAACAGGAGGTTCTCTTGCAGAACTCTGATACCCCTAAAGTTTCGTTGCTCGTCCCCATTTGCAATGTCGAGCGCTATCTGTGCGAGTGCCTCGATTCTGCCGTGGCGCAGACGCTCAGGGACATCGAGATCATCTGTATCAACGACGGCTCCACCGATAGCTCGCCGGATATCATCCGCGAGTACATGGAGCGCGACCCCCGTGTAAAGATGATCGACAAGGCCAACAGCGGCTATGGCGACTCGATGAACCGCGGTCTGGAGATGGCGCGCGGTGAGTACGTGGGCATTCTTGAGTCCGACGACTTTATGTTTGAGGATTCGCTCCAAAAGCTGGTCGCCAAGGCCGATGCTGAGCATGCCGATGTCGTTAAGGGCGACTTTTACCTGTATTGGTCCACGCCCAGCGAGCGCCGTGAGCTGTTTGGAATTATCGACGAGCATATGACGGGCGCCGCGTATCGCCCCGTCGATCGCCCGGGCATCTTCTACCGCAAACCTTCCATTTGGTCGGCTATCTATCGGCGCGAGTTCCTCAACGACAATCAGATTCGGTTCCTTCCCACGCCGGGTGCCTCGTATCAGGACGCAGGCTTTAACTTTAAGGTTTGGGCTTGCGCCGAGCGTGCCGCGTTTATTGCGGACCCCATTTTGTGCTATCGCCAGGATAACGAGAAGAGCTCCGTTAATTCGCCCAACAAGGTGTTTTGCGTGTGCGACGAGTATGTCGAGATGCAGCGCTTTTTGGACGAGCGTCCCGAGCTCAAGGCTCAGCTTCAGGGCATTTTAATGCGCATGAAGGTCGATACGTACCGTTGGAATGATGAGCGCTTGGTCGATGAACTGCGCGAGCAGTTTTGGAAGAAAGCCTCGTCCGAGCTCAAGGCCGATTGGGATGCCGGTCGCTTTGACCTGTCGCTGTTTGATCCGCGTGGCGAGACCGACTTGCGTCTGATGGTCAAGTCGCCCCGCGCCTATATCGATTCGCGCTTTGACTTTAAGAAGCCGGGCAAGCTCAATACGTTTAAGCATTACTTTAAGATTGGCGGCCTGTCGCTGGTCTGGCGCGTGCTGACGTATCAGCGCACCTACGGCGACAACCCGCACCCCGATGACGTTCCGGCCGCACAGTAGGAGCGAGTGACTATGGCTAACCCCAAGATTTCCGTTGTCGTTCCCATCTATAAAGTGGAGGAGTGCCTGGCCTGGTGCCTGGACTCCCTGCTTGCGCAGGACATGCCCGATTGGGAGGGCGTGCTGGTCAACGATGGCTCGCCGGATGGCTCGCGCGATATTGCGGCCGCCTATTGCGAAAAGGACGCGCGCTTTACGCTGGTCGATAAGCCAAACGGCGGCTTGTCGAGTGCGCGTAATGCAGGTATCGCTGCGTCCACGGCGTCTATCCTCGCGTTTTTGGATTCCGATGACCGCTTTACGCCCGATGCGTGCCGTGTGATCGTCGATGCCTTTGGGCGCGAGGACTGCGACGTTTTGACCTTTGGCGCGAATCCGTATCCGCTGGAGGCAGGGTATCCGTGGCTTAACTATGTGCTGAGCCCGCGCGATGTGTCGTTTGAAGGCTATAGCTCCGACCTACTGTTTAAGGAAGCATCTCGCCCCTTTGCATGGCGCACCGCCTGCAAGCGTGAGTTTTTGCTGGGCAACGGGATCGTGTTTGATGAGACCGTCAAGTATGGCGAGGATCAGGTCTTTGACTTTGCCGTGTATGGTCGCTCGTGCAAGACCACGCTTGCCTCCAACAAACTGTATGACTACCGCGTGGCGCGCAAGGGTTCTCTCATGGACACCATGCGCTATGACGACGAGACGCGCCTGTTGGAGCACGTGAAGATATACTCCGCGGTACTGAATGATTGGCACCGCGATGGGCTTGATGCCCAGCATGCGGACGACCTGGCATATTTCCTGTGCGATCTGGTACTGTATGACGCGCTTAGGTTGCTAGGGATGGGCTGTGGAAAGGTGTTTGCCGCCGCCGCGGCGGCGCTCGCCGGTTCTCCCGTGGGCAGCGATGCCGCGCTCGCACAGTGTGCACCTTCGGTTGCCGCCATGGTGCGTGCGGCGCTTGCCGGCGAGGCCCCCAGTGGCCGCACGTGCAAAAAGCTCATGTTCGATTACGACGTGTTAAGGTTTGGACGCCTGGGCGCCTGCAAGCGCATGGCCGCGAATGCTCTGGGAAAGCGAGAAGTGTAGATGAGTATCAAGCGTTTGGCGCTTTGTCGCAGCCAGGGCCGTCTGTTTGTTCTGCTTCGTTTTGCTGGCGAAGATGTCGCCGCACTTATTGAGCAGGAAGGTCCCCAAGCCTTTGTCCATGCGACGACGAGCGGTTCTCGTGTGCCGTCGCTGGTGCTCCCGGTCGATCATGGCCGTGTGCTGGCGCTTTGCCCTTCCGTTTCCGGTTACGAGCGCGAGCTCGCCGTCATGGTACTTCCGTTTTTGGATGGCTCGTCGATGGATGTCGTTTTTGCATCCGGTGGTCAAAGGTTGGGCTCTATTCGCCTCGATAGCCGCGTGGCCAAGCTGGAATCCAAGATCAACTACAAGGCAAAGCCTGCGTTGTGTGCGCTTATCCGCGATGCGCAGCGCGGCGAGCGCTGCGGCTGCTACGAGATCGACGCCATTCGCTATTTGCCGGCAGACGCCGGCGCGGTGTGGCGCTATGAGGTTACGTGGGTGGGAGACTCCAAGTGCACCCCTGAGCTCCAGATCTTTGATACGCATATGAATGCCATCGATGTCACCGTTCATGTGTTTGAATCGCAGGCCGAAGTGCCGCAGCAGAACGGATGCCGCGTCAATAAAACGTATCTGAGCGTTGAGATGCCTCAGGATATACGAGATTTTGTCGCGATTGTGAGCGATCCCACGGAGCAGATCCAGAGCGGGTTTTGCGCCATGGATAGTCGCCTGTACAACGGCATGGTCGATGACAGTTGGAACCGCATGAAGGACGCGCGTGCAGACGACGCAGCTTATCGACGTTGGTTTGAACATCATCGTACAAAGCCGGGCGATTTGGTGTGCCAGCGTGTCGCTTCGGCGGCCTTTGCCTATAGGCCGCTCGTGAGTATTGTGGTGCCGTGCTATAAGACCGATCGGGTCTACCTGCGCGAGCTGCTGGACTCGGTGCTGGCCCAGAGCTATGACAACTGGGAATTGCTTCTGATGGACGCCTCGCCCGAATGGGATGCTGTGGCCAATCTTGCGGCAGCCGCTCACGACGAGCGCGTCCGTCGCATCGAGCTGCCCGGTAACGGCGGCATCGTAGTCAACACCAACGCCGGTATTCAGCAGGCGACGGGCGACTACATCGCGTTCTTGGACCATGACGACATCCTGGAACCGGATGCGTTGTTCCACTATGTTGCCGCTCTGAACAAGAGCGCTAAGGGCGAGCGCCCCCAGGTCCTGTTTTGCGACGAAGACATGTTCCAGAAAACGGGGGAGTGGGGTCAGCCGGTCTTTAAGACCAGACTCAACGTTGACCTGCTCTATAGCCATAACTGCGTGACGCATTTTTTGATGGTTGAGAAGGCGCTCATCGATCGCATTGGCATGTCGCCAGAAGATGTTGCGGGTGCCCAGGATTACGACCTGACGCTCCGCTGCCTTGCAGCGGGTGCGCGCTTTGAGCATGTTGCGCACGTGCTGTATCACTGGCGTGTGCACCCCGGTTCCACCGCCGACGGTTCTGCCGATAGCAAGCCGTATGCTATTGAAGCCGGGCGCCTTGCGCTTCAGCGCCACTTTAAGGCGCTGGGCATTTGCGGAACGGCCGAGGAGACCGAGACGCCGTTTGTCTACCGTATGCGCTATGCGCTGCCAGAGCCCGCGCCGCTGGTGAGCATTGTGATTCCCACCAAGGACCATGTTGAGACGCTCGACGCCTGCGTGATGTCGATCGCCCAGAAGGCCACGTATGCCAACTACGAGATCGTCTTGGTGGAGAACAACAGCGAAGCCCCGGAGACGTTTGCGTATTACGAAACCCTGCCAGAGCGCGTAGCCGCTGTGTCTGGTGGCAAGGGCACAGCGCGCGTTGAGTGGTGGCCGGGCGAGTTCAATTACTCCCAGATCATCAACTTTGGCGTTAAACATGCCAAGGGCGACTACCTGCTGCTGCTCAACAACGATACCGAGGTCATAAACCCGGACTTTATCGAAGAGATGATGGGCTATCTGCAGCGTCCCGATGCGGGCGTGGTGGGCGCCAAACTCTACTTTGCCGACCATCTGGTGCAACATGCCGGCATTTTGGTCGGCGTGCGCGGCGCACTTGCCCATGCCAACCAGGACTTCTTGGCAAAGCGCGAGGGCTATCTTGCCCGTGCTGTGCGCCCGGGCAACTTTAGCGCCGTAACGGGCGCCTGTCAGATGGTTCGACGCGACGTATTTAAGCAGGTTGGTGGCTATAACGAGGAATTCGCCGTCGGCTTTAACGACGCGGACTTTTGCCTGCGCGTGTGGGAGGCGGGCTTCCGCACCATCTTTACGCCCTATGCCGAGCTGTACCACTACGAGTTCACCTCGCGCGGCAGGGAAGAGGCCAACGAGGAAAAGCTGCGCCGTTGGAAGCGCGAGCAGGCGCTGTTCATGCAGCGCTGGCCAGAGTTCTTCCTCGATGGCGATCCGTGGCTCGGGTCAAACCTATCCTCCGACAGTGAGTACTTCTCGCTTTAGCGCGAGGTGGCGTGAAATCCAGCATAGGGTGCTCAAGGGCTGTGAGGGCGTTGGGTTTTTGCTAAATTGCTGGAGTTTGATTCGTGGAGCCTACGCTTAGCTTTTCTTATACGTGTCGATGCGATTATCGGGATTTCAGGTGCAGTCCGCTTGTCTAAGGGTGAAACAGCATGAGATTATCGAGAACGATCGTAATAGCGTCATCCATCGTTGCGGCTATCTCGTTTATTTTCTATATTTGCCCTCTAAACGCAGTCATTTTGACGGATGAACAGATGAACGAGGTTTTGTTAGCGGTTTTAGGCGCAGGAATATCATCTTTGTTTCTCGGCACAATTGAATACTGCGATCGCTGTCGGGAGCTTGAAGATCGTTTTTTATTCGGTATCGAGCCGTTATTGTCCGGATTGGCGGCTCATGCAAA
>CABUDJ010000016.1 GCA_902490325.1 uncultured Collinsella sp.
ATGAAGGAGACCGAGAAGATCGAGATCATGCACTTCGACCAGGAGGGCTACCTCGAGGACGGCAGGAACGTCTACGAGGCCGGCAAGAAGATGACCGCCCTGGCCGACCGCGTGCACGAGGAGGGCTACGACGCCGTCTTCCTGATGGGCGTCGGCGGCACCTGGGACGAGTTCATGCAGCTCGAGTACCTCATGAACAAGTTCGGCGACCGCGACCTCGAGGTCTACCTGATCCACGCCGCCGAGTGGAACGTCATGGGCCACAAGCGCATGACCGACAGGTCCGTCGTGCTGACCGCCTCCGAGTCCGGCACCACCCCCGAGGTGCTCGAGGCCGTCGGCAAGATGAGGGAGATGGGCGTGCGCGTCTTCGCCATGACCAACCCCGAGGGCAAGATCGGCCAGGCCGTGGGCGCCGAGAACTGCGTCATGATGGCCTCCGACCACGGCGCCGGCGGCTGCGAGAAGGGCTACTACCTCGCCGACTGCTTCGGCCTGCGCCTGCTCAACCGCCGCGGCTGCTTCCCCAAGTTCGACCTGTTCATCGAGCAGACGAAGGACGTCTGGAAGGACATGCTCGACATCCGCAAGCGCTTCGAGCCGCGCGCCGAGGAGCTCGCCCGCAAGTACGCGCTGGCCGACTACACCATGTTCATCGGCTCGGGGGCCCTCTGGGGCGAGACCATCCTGTACTCCATGTGCCTGCTCGAGGAGATGCAGTGGAAGCGCATCCGCCATATCACCTCGCACGACTTCTTCCACGGCACGCTCGAGCTGCTCGAGCCCGGCGTCCCGGTGTTCCTGTTCATGGGCGAGGACGAGTGCCGCGCCCTGGACGAGCGCGTCCGCGCCTTCCTCACCAGCGGCGTGACCGGCGACGAGGACTACGTCATCATCGACACCGCCGAGTACGCCATCCCGGGCCTGGACGACGACTTCCGCGTCATCGTGTCGCCCTGGATCCTGTCCGTGCTGACCACCGACCGCCTCTCGCGCAACTACGAGCTGGTCACCAAGCACAACCTCAAGTACCGCCGCTACTACCACCAGTTCGACTACTAATTTCATTTGGGGGAAACCGCAATGAGGCAATACATCTTCGCCAGCCACGCGCATTTTGCGACCGGCATCAAGGAGAGCACCGAGCTGCTCTCGGGCGCGCGCGATAACGTCCACGACCTGTCGATGTTTGTCGACGGCCGCACCGACGTCGCCGAGGAGGCCGCCAAGCTCCTGGCGACCTTCGACCCCGCCGACGACGTAATCGTGTGCACCGACCTGTTTGGCGGCAGCGTCAACAACGAGTTCACCAAGATCGTCCAGACGCGCCCCAACACCTACCTGGTTGCCAACATGAATCTGCCGCTGCTGATCCAGCTGCTCTTTTCGGACCAGGAGGCTCCCGCCGATCAGGTTATCCGCGAGATCCTCGCGGCTGACGACACGCGCGTCAAGTTTGTCAACGACCTGCTGACCGATGCGGATGACGAGGAAGAGTTCTAGTCACCGCCTGCTATTAATGGGGCCGGGTTTCCGGCATGAGACCTTTGGGGGTCAATCATGATTCAACTGCTTCGCGTCGACCATCGTCTGCTTCATGGCCAGGTGGCCGTCTCTTGGGTCCAGGGCTTGGGCTCTGACTGCATCTTCTGCGTTGGCGACAAGGTTGCCAACGATCCCGTCTGGAAGACTACGCTCAAGATGGGAAAGCCGGCCAACGTCAAGCTCGTCATCAAGGACATGGAGCACGCCATCGAGGCCATCAACTCCGGTGTTACCGATAAGTACAAGATGATCATCTGCGTCGCCAGCATCGCCGAGGCCAAGCAGCTTGTCGACGGCTGCCCGCAGATCACCTCCATCAACCTGGGCAACACCAAGTCCAAGGACGAGCAGCGTCCCGATGCCCGTAAGATCTCCCGCCAGATCTTTGTGACTGCTGCCGAGGAAGAGGACATTCGTGAGCTCGTCGGCCGCGGTGTCGAGGTCGAGATTCGCGCTCTGGCCGACGACCCCAAGGTCGATGCCCTAAGCGCCCTCTAATTGGGAACCACGGGCGGCGCGCACGGCGCCGCCCCTATTCGTGGGCGTACCGGATAAACGCTTTACCCGTTACCCCCATCTACCGTTCACCGGGAGTACACGCCCGTTGAGCGATTGGTATTAAATAGTTTTCTCATGACTATATAATTGGTATCAAATCATTTGCACCGGTTTAGGTGTTAACAGCACACCGGTACAAGCTGGATCTGTCTAGGCGATTGTCGGCATGGAAAAGGGCGCGCTGACAAGTCGGGAATCGCCGCGCGGATCCAAGAGGGATCAAAGGGAGGAACAATGCTTGTTCAAGCGATCCTCATCGGACTTATCGCTGCCTTCGGTAAGCTCGATTATCAGCTCGGTACGCTCTATGCGTTCCGCCCGATCGTTCTGTGCCCGCTCGTCGGCATAGTCCTCGGGGACCTGCAGTCCGGCCTCGCCATCGGTGCGAGCCTCGAGCTGCTCTTCATGGGTTCAATCTCCATCGGCGCTTACGTGCCGCCCGATGAGTGTATTGGCGGTGTGCTCGCCTGCGCCTTCGCTATTCAGCTGGGTCAGAGCACCGAGGCCGCTATCGCGCTCGCGATGCCCATCGCCACTCTGTGCCTGGCCATTAAGAACGTCGTCAACGCCGGTATGCCCCTTCTGGTCGACCGTGCCGACGTCTTTGCCAGCAAGGGTAACCTCAAGGGTATCTACGCTATGCACTGGATTATCGGTCTCGTGATTGTCGTCCTGGCCTTTATCCTGTGCTCGGTCTCCTTCTATCTGGGTGCCGACGCCGTTCAGGGCCTGCTCGACTTCATCCCGACGTTCGTCCTCGATGGCTTTGGCGTCGCAGCCAACATCCTGCCTGCCATGGGCTTCGCCATGCTCGGCCGTCTGGTGCTTACCAAGCAGCTCGTGCCGTTCTACTTCCTGGGCTTCCTGCTGTGCTCCTATGCCAACGTGCCCGTCCTCGGCGTCGCCCTGATCGCAATCATCATCGGCATCGACAAGTACGACCTGCTGGGCCTCGGTGGCGCCCAGTCCCAGCTTTCTGTGGAAGGGGATGAGGACGATGACTTCTAATTCCGAGAACCAGATTACTCGCTCCGACCTCATTAAGAGCGCCGTGAACACCGGCGCCCTGGGCATGGAATTCTCCTGGACCTACTACAAGCAGATGAACATTGCCTTCTGCCTGATGGTCGCCAACATGCTCAAGAAGATCTATGCCGGCCGTCCCGATGATTACGCCGAGGCCTTGCACCGTCACAGCGCATTCTTCAACATCACCCCGCAGCTCGCTCCCTTCGTGGGTGGCATCGCGATGGCCATGGAAGAAAAGGTCGCTCGTGGCGAGGTTGAGCCCGAGAGCGTCAACGACATCAAGGCCGCCCTCATGGGTCCGCTTTCCGGCCTGGGTGACTCCTTCTTCCTGTCCACCCTGCGCGTCGTCGCCGCTGCCGTGGGCATCAGCCTGTGCCAGGCCGGCAACGTCTTTGGCCCCATCGCCTTCCTGCTCGTCTACAACATCCCGGCGTTCCTGATTCGTATCTTTGGCGCTATCAAGGGTTATGAGCTAGGCATTGGCTTCCTCGACGAGGCTCAGAAGACCGGCCTGATGCAAAAGATCATGGCCTGCGTCGGCATTGTCGGCGTTATGGTCGTCGGCGCCATGAGCAAGGATATGTTCTGGGCTTCGTTGCCCATCGCCATCGGTCAGGGCGACTCCGCCCAGACTCTCCAGGACATCCTGGACGGCATCATGCCCGGTATGCTCGGTATGGCCGCCTTCTGGCTCTACTACTGGCTGCTCTCCAAGAAGATCAACCCGATGGTCCTGATCCTCTGCACCATGGTCGTGGGCATCATCGGCGCTTACTTTGGCGTGCTTGCCTAATATGCTCGAATCGCGCTTCCATCGCGTCTAACGGTTGCGTCGATCTTTGGGGGCTTGTCGCATCTGCGGCGGCCCCTGTTTTTTAAAACTCCGTACGAAAGGGGAGGGCTATGGTCGTACCCGAGCTTTCGCTCATGAACATCAACCATCGCTACTACAGCATCGAGACGTTTTTTAAGGCTGCAGGTGAGGCCGGCTATCGCAATATCGAGCTGTGGACCGGCTCGATGCACCTGTATGTGGATTGCCATGAGCACGAATCGGTGGATAAGATTCGCGATCTTGCCGCCCAGTACGGCATTAAGATCGTGTGCGTGTGCCCCGAGCAGAACAACCCCAAGCCGTGGAACGTCGCGGTGCGCGGCGAGGCGGGCCAAAAACGCATCCTCTCGTACTTTAAGAATGTGATCGATGTAGCCGTTGAGTTGGGCGCGCCGCAGATTCTGGTGACGAGTGGTTGGGCCTATCTGGACGAGCCGGCTGAGGACGCCTGGGCCCGCAGCGTTGCCATGCTGCGCTCGGTGTGCGACTACGCCGATACGCGCGGCATACGCGTCGCGCTCGAGGCGCTGCAGCCATCGGAGTCCGTGCTGGTCAACACCGCACAGGACGTGGCACGCATCCTCGAGGCGGTCGATCGCCCCAACCTGAAGGCTTGTATCGACTTTGGTGCCATGGAGGTTGCCGGCGACACGATCGACAGCTATTTTGAGGTTTTGGGCGACAAGATCGTTCACACCCATTTTGTGGATGTGGGCGACGGTACGACGCACCTTGCCTGGGGCGACGGCGAGCGCGATATGCGCGCCGACCTCGAGGCGCTCATGCGTCACGGCTATACGGGCTATGCCTCAGCCGAGACTTGCGACGGTCGCTACTATCGGGACCCGTCCAAGGCGACGACTCAGGTTATCGAGATGTATCGCCGCGTGACGGCAGAGATGGAAGCCGAATAACTAAGCTGTGCGGTTGCGCCGGAAACGCTGGGGCGGGTTCGGCGCAACGTGCTTTTGGGCGTTGAGTTGTGGAGCGTCTGTCGGCTGCGGTACTCGAATTAGACAACTTATGGTGTTGTAATACCACTCGGGTGGGGAAATCGACCGTTCGCCGCAAATCTTCGTGAGTTTGGATTGGTATTAAATAACGCGTAATCGTATGGCTATAATTGGTATCAGCAAGAAGCGTGATGTATAGATTCGCGCACATGTGATGGGAGGATACACATGAAGGAGACCGAGAAGATCGAGATCATGCACTTCGACCAGGAGGGCTACCTCGAGGACGGCAGGAACGTCTACGAGGCCGGCAAGAAGATGACCGCCCTGGCCGACCGCGTGCACGAGGAGGGCTACGACGCCGTCTTCCTGATGGGCGTCGGCGGCACCTGGGACGAGTTCATGCAGCTCGAGTACCTCATGAACAAGTTCGGCGACCGCGACCTCGAGGTCTACCTGATCCACGCCGCCGAGTGGAACGTCATGGGCCACAAGCGCATGACCGACAGGTCCGTCGTGCTGACCGCCTCCGAGTCCGGCACCACCCCCGAGGTGCTCGAGGCCGTCGGCAAGATGAGGGAGATGGGCGTGCGCGTCTTCGCCATGACCAACCCCGAGGGCAAGATCGGCCAGGCCGTGGGCGCCGAGAACTGCGTCATGATGGCCTCCGACCACGGCGCCGGCGGCTGCGAGAAGGGCTACTACCTCGCCGACTGCTTCGGCCTGCGCCTGCTCAACCGCCGCGGCTGCTTCCCCAAGTTCGACCTGTTCATCGAGCAGACGAAGGACGTCTGGAAGGACATGCTCGACATCCGCAAGCGCTTCGAGCCGCGCGCCGAGGAGCTCGCCCGCAAGTACGCGCTGGCCGACTACACCATGTTCATCGGCTCGGGGGCCCTCTGGGGCGAGACCATCCTGTACTCCATGTGCCTGCTCGAGGAGATGCAGTGGAAGCGCATCCGCCATATCACCTCGCACGACTTCTTCCACGGCACGCTCGAGCTGCTCGAGCCCGGCGTCCCGGTGTTCCTGTTCATGGGCGAGGACGAGTGCCGCGCCCTGGACGAGCGCGTCCGCGCCTTCCTCACCAGCGGCGTGACCGGCGACGAGGACTACGTCATCATCGACACCGCCGAGTACGCCATCCCGGGCCTGGACGACGACTTCCGCGTCATCGTGTCGCCCTGGATCCTGTCCGTGCTGACCACCGACCGCCTCTCGCGCAACTACGAGCTGGTCACCAAGCACAACCTCAAGTACCGCCGCTACTACCACCAGTTCGACTACTAAGAGCTGGTCACGGGTCCGATATCTTGGCTGGTTGATATCTCGACCCTGCACAAGGGCGTCCGCATTTGCGCGGGCGCCCTTTTTGCGTTGTGACAAGAGACTGCTGCTAACCGCTTGCCCTATGTTTCCAAATGAATACGGTGTGAGCCGAGGAGGACGATTCTCCCCGCAAGCACTCTAGTATGCTAAAGTACCCAGAAGACCGGCGGAGCTATGCCGGTCTTCTGCTCTATATGAAACACAGCATGAGGAGGCTCACCAGATGACGGCCACACCGTGGGGATTCCGGGACATATTGCCCGAGGAGGCTCAGGCGCGCGAGGAGATCGCGCTGACGGTGAAGGGCTGCTTTAGGGAGCATCATTACCTGCCGGTCGAGACGCCGCTACTCGAGGACAAGGGTTCGCTCGAGGAAGGCGGCCGCATTGCGGATACGCCGTTTAAGCTCTTTGATGACGACGGTCGCCTGTTGGTGGTCCGCCCCGACAACACGCTGCCGATCGTGCGCCTGGTTTCGACCCGCATGCGCGCGGCCGACCTGCCCCTGCGCCTGCGCTACGAGGCACCGGTGGTTCGCGAGTGTCAGCGCAATGCCGGCGGCTCGCGTCAGTTTACGCAGCTGGGCTTTGAGCTTATCGGCGCGGGCGATACCGCGGGCGATGTCGAGATTGTTTCGCTGGTGGCGGAGGCCGTGCGTGAGCTGGCACTTCCCGATGCGCGCATTATCGCAGGTAGCGTGCGTCCGTTTAAGGAGCTGCTTGCGGCGTGCGAGGATCGCGAGCTGGCCGCCGAGGCCCTGCGCTGCGTGCACGCCAACGACTTTGTGGGCCTCGATGCCCGCGTGGCGGTAAGCGTCGAGTCCGATGCCGTCAAGGCCGCCATTAGCGAGCTGCCGCGTCTGCACGGCGGTGCCGAGGTGCTCGACCGCGTGGACGCGCTGCTGGAGGCTGCCGGTATCGCCGCGCCGCTGACGCGCGAGCTGCGTGCCCTGGTCGAGGGCCTGGCACCCGAGGACGCCCAGGTGCTGTCGTTCGACTTCTCTATCATGAACTCTTTCGATTACTACACGGGCCTGGTCTTTAAGGCCTATGCCGGCGGCCTGCCCGATCCGGTGGGCTCGGGCGGTCGCTACGACTCCATCTTTACCGGCGCATTTGGCGACGGTATCGAGGTGCCGGCGGCGGGCTTCGCCTTTTCGCTCGAGCGCCTGGAGGCCGCTCGTACCTCGGCAGAGGACACCGCTTCCGACGGCGATCACGCCGCGGGCCGTGGCGCCGAGGGCCCGCTGCGCATCGCCGTGCCCAAGGGTTCGCTCAAGGCCGATACCCTCGACGTGCTCGAGGCCGCGGGTCTGGACGTCTCTGAGCTGCGCGATCCCGGCCGTCACCTGATCGTGCGCGGCCGCGATACGCGTGCCGGAGAGGGCGCGGTCGGCGATATTGAGTTTGTCATCGTGCGCCCCAGCGACGCGCCGGCCTTTGTGGGGTGCGGCGGCGCCGACTGCGGCATCTGCGGCTGGGACTCGCTCATCGAGGCCGACCTCAACTTGCTGCAGCTGGTCGATCTGGGCTATGGCCTGTGCACCTTTATTGAGGCGGAGCCCGCATGGCGCGCCGGCCAGGCCGAGCGCAACTATGCCCGCCGCGGGTCGCTTCGCGTGGCCACCAAGTATCCGCGCATCGCGAGTGCCTGGTATGCCGAGCGCGGCGTGAACGCCGATATCGTCTCACTGCACGGCAACATCGAGCTGGGCCCCATCGTCGGCATGACCGATCGCATCGTGGATATTACCGCCACGGGTGCGACCCTGCGCGATAACGACCTGGTCATCACCGGCCGCATCATGGACTGCACGGCCCGCTTCTTTGTCAATCCGGGCGCCGCACGTCTGGATCCGCGCGTACGCAATCTGGCAGATCGCTTGGCGGCAGCCGTGAAGGGCAAGCATTTTGAGCCCGTTGCGGGCTCGGCACAATAGCGCGAGCACTCACGGGCGCCCCAACGTCCGGGCTGCGGGCCGACTGGCGCCGCCGTCCGGCCTCTCGTTTTTCGAACACAACCTCGACCGATAGGGGATACCGAAATGAAGACCATCAAGCTTGCTCCCGGTGAGCGCCTCGTTACCAACCAGCTCAACCGCAAGGGCGTGCTGCCGCAAAACATCGTCGACGCCGCCCGCGATATCGTGGCCAACGTGCGCGCCAATGGCGATGCCGCGGTGCGCGACTACTGTCAGCGTTTTGACGGCGTCGAGCTGCAGAGCTTCCGTTTGCCGCAAGAGCAGATCGATGCCGCGCTCGAAGGCCTTGATCCCGCCTTTGTCGCGGCGCTCGAAAAGGCTGCACGCCAGATTCGCGAGTTCCACCAGCGCGAGGTCGAGCAGAGCTGGTTTACCACGCGTGCGGACGGCACCATGCTCGGCGTTAAGGTGACCCCGCTCGCGGCGGCCGGCATCTATGTGCCGGGCGGTCGCGCGCAGTACCCTTCCACCGTGCTTATGAACGCCATTCCCGCCAAGGTGGCCGGCGTCAAACGCGTGGTTATGGTGACCCCGCCGCAAAAGGATGGACTGATTAGCCCGTATACGCTCGCGGCCGCTAAACTCGGCGGCGTGGACGAGATCCATATGGTGGGCGGCGCCCAGGCCGTGGCCGCACTGGCGTACGGTACCGAGACCATTCCGCGCGTCGACAAAATCACCGGCCCGGGCAACGCCTTTGTCGCCGCTGCCAAGCAGATTGTCTCGGGCGACGTGGGTATCGACATGGTCGCCGGTCCCTCCGAGGTCTGCGTGCTGGCCGATGCCACGGCCAAGCCTATGGTGGTCGCGGCCGACCTGATGGCTCAGGCCGAGCACGATCCGCTGGCAGCCTGCTATCTGGTGACCTGCGATGAGCAGTTTGCGCGCGAGGTCGAGGCCGGCATCGATATCCTGGTCGCGCAGTCGCCGCGTGCCGAGATCACGCGTGCCTCGCTCGACAATGAGGGCACCATCGTGGTGGCCGCCGATATGGCTGCCGCCGTCGAGGCGGTGAACACCGTGGCGCCCGAGCACCTGGAGCTGCACTGCAAGGATGCGATGGGCCTGCTCGGCGGCATTCGCAACGCCGGCGCCATCTTTGTGGGCGCTTGGAGCTCCGAGCCGCTCGGCGATTATGTTGCCGGCCCCAACCACACGCTGCCGACCGGCGGTACGGCCATGTTCTCCAACCCGCTTTCGGTCGAAGAGTTCGTTAAGCGCTCGAGCGTCATTTGCTATACGCCCGAAGGTCTGCTCTCCGACGCTCCTGCTACGCAGCGCCTGGCCGAGGCCGAGGGCCTGTGGGCACACGCGCTTTCCGCCGCTCTTCGTCGCCGTGTGCTGGAACAGGGCGAGGATGCCGTGAGTGCCGAGTCGCTGGCCGCGGCCGACCTGACCAAGGTCGCCTGGCCGGGCGACGCCGTGGCGACGGTTGCCGAGGGCGTGGACCTGACGGCGGCTGCGGGCGCGGATGGCGCCGGTGTGACCGGTGGGGAGGCCTAATATGGCCGAACTCACGCCGCGCATGAAGGAGCTCGTCCAGCCCTATCTGGCAGGCATTGAGCCCTATGATCCCAACTTTACGCCCACGCGCATCAACCTTTCGGCCAACGAGAACACCTATCCCGTGCCGGCCGGCGTGCGCGAGGCGGTCGACGCCGCCCTGGCTGCCACGCCGTTCAACCGTTATCCCGATCCCATGTCTAACGACCTGCGCGACGAGCTAGCCGCCTGGCATGGCGTGACGCGCGAGAATATCTGCGTGGGCAACGGTGGCGACGAACTGCTCTATAACTACCTGCTGGCGTTTGGCGGCGCGGGGCGGACCCTGCTCAACTGTCCGCCGTGCTTTAGCGAGTATGCGTTCTTTGCGTCGCTGTGCCAGACCGAGGTGCGCGACGTGTGGCGCGACCCGGCGACCTTTGAGCTCGATCAAGCGGCTGTGCTCGCGGCGGCGCCCGAGTGCAACCTGGCAATCGTGACCTCGCCCAACAATCCCACGGGCGATGTGGCGCCGCTCGACTTTGTCGCGGCCCTGTGCGATGCATGCCCCGGCATGGTGATGGTCGACGAGGCCTACGTTGAGTTTGCCGACGATTCGTTTGGCGCGGCCACCACGGCGCAGGGACTTATCGCCGAGTATCCCAACCTGGTGATTCTGCATACGCTGTCCAAGGCGTTTGGCGCCGCCGGCACACGTCTGGGCTATGTGATCGCGGCGTCCGAGGTCATCGACGTGTTCGCGGCGATTCGCCAGATCTACTCGGTCAACGTGCTGAGCCAGGCCGCAGCGCTTGCCTGCGTGCGTGCCCGCGATGCATACGCACCCGTGGTGGCGCAGGTTGCATCCGAGCGCGAGCGCGAGCTGTGCGCCCTACGCGCAATGGCTGCCGAGGGCTTGCCCGTGGAGGTATGGCCGAGCGCGGCGAATTTTGTGCTCGCGCGCACGCCGCATGCCACGCGCGTGCGCGAGCGTCTGCGCGACGAGTATTCGATTCTGGTGCGCGACTTTAGCTACGCGCCGGGACTCGCGGATTGTCTGCGCATTACCGTGGGCACCCCGCAGGAAAACGATGAGGTGCTGACCGCGTTTGCCGCGCTGGTGAAGGAGGAGATGTAGATGGATCGCTATGCCGAGGTAACCCGCAAGACGGGCGAGACCGACATTGTCGTAAAGCTCGACCTGGACGGATCTGGCGTGTGCGATATCTCGACCGGCGTGCCGTTTTTCGACCACATGCTCAATGCTTTTGGCCGCCATGGCCTGTTCGATCTGACGGTGCACGCGGTGGGCGACGTGGAGGTCGATGCGCACCACACCGTCGAGGACACGGGTATTGTGCTGGGCGAGGCGTTTTGTCAGGCGCTGGGCGACAAGGCGGGCATTACGCGCTTTGCCGACGCGGCGATCGCCATGGACGAGACGCTTGTGATGGCTGCTGTTGATATTTCGGGCCGCGGGCAGGCCTACTGCGAGCTGCCCGTGCCGACCGAGCGCGTGGGCAGCTTCGATACCGAGCTGGCGGTCGAGTTCTTCTACGCCTTCGCGCGCGATGCCAAGCTCACGCTGCATGTGCGCGAGCTGGCGGGCGGCAACTCGCATCACATTATCGAGGCCGCCTTTAAGGCCGTGGGCCGCACGATGCGCCACGCCTGCGAGCTCGATCCCCGCGTGCAGGGCATCCCTAGCACCAAAGGCTCACTGTAACCGCTACAAAGGCAGAAACCACCACGAAGGTGCCTGTCCCCTTTGTGGTGGTTTTCGGACAAGATGAGGAGGAGGGGTCGCGTGGGCGAACCGAAGATCGTGGTGGTCGACTACCACAAGGGCAACTTGTCGAGCGTCGTGCGCGGGCTTGCGCGCGCCGGTGCCGCTGCCTGCACGTCGGACGACCCGGAGCAGATCCGCCGCGCCGACGGCCTGGTCATCCCGGGCGTGGGTGCGTTCTATGACGCGATCGCCTTTATACGCCAGAGCGGCGAGGAGGCGGCCGTGCTCGATGCCGTCGCCGCCGGAACTCCGCTGCTCGGCATCTGCCTGGGCCTTCAGCTCTTTTTTGAGCGTGGCAACGAGGGCGTGCCTGCGGACGAGGGCATGGCTGCAGACGGCAGCACCCCTGAGCAGTCTGGCGGCCCCTGGGTCGATGGCCTGGGCATCATGCGCGGTTCGTGCACGCGCTTGGAGTCGAGTCGCCTGAAGGTGCCGCACGTGGGCTGGGACCAGGTGCACATGACGCCCGCCGGGGCGGCCGATCCGTTGCTCGCCGGTTTTGCCGAGGGCGCCAACATGTACTTCACCCACAGCTACGCGGTGGCCGACGACGCCGATGCCGCTGATGTTTTGGCGTGCACGCACTACACGCGGAGTTTCCCGTGCATTGTGCGTCACGGCAACGTGTGGGGCTGCCAGTTCCATCCCGAGAAATCCTCGGCCCTGGGACAGCGCATTCTTAAGAACTTCGTCAACATCGTCGAGGAGGCCGGCCGATGATCCTGTTTCCTGCAATCGATTTGATCGGCGGCAAGGTCGTGCGCCTGGAGCGCGGCGATCGGAGCCGCTGCAAGGTATATTCCGACGACCCCGTGGCCGTCGCCCGCTCCTTTGCCGAGCAGGGTGCGAGCTGGGTGCACGTCGTCGACCTGTCCGCTGCCTTTGGCGAGGACGAGGACACGTGCGCTGCCAACTCGGCGGCGATCGAGGCCATCTGCGGCGTCGACGGCCTGTCCGTGGACGTGGGCGGCGGCGTCCGCTCGCTCGCGCGCATCGACGAGTTGGCCGGCTATGGTGCTCGCCGCATTGCGCTGGGCACCGTGCTGGTGACCGAGCCGGGTTTTGCCGAGGTGGCAGCCCAAGGCTTTGGCGAGCTGTTGGTGGCAGATATTGCCGCGCGCGACGGCCAGGTCAAGGTGAATGGCTGGCGCGACGGCGCGGGCGTGGCGCTCGACGATGCCGTGGCGCAGCTTTCCGAGCTGGGCTTTAAGCATCTGGTGTATACCGACATCGCGCGCGATGGCATGCAGACGGGCATCGATGTGGCGGCGTATCGCCATGTGGCCGATGTCGCGGGCTTTCCCGTTGTGGCTTCGGGCGGTATATCGACGCTCGACGACATCCGCGCGCTGGCCGCGGTGGGCGAGGGCGCGATTGAAGGCGCCATTACCGGCCGTGCGCTCTACGAAGGCAACTTTATGCTGGCCCAGGCGCTGGCCGCCGCCCGAGGGGAGGAGTAGCCCATGCTTACCAAACGCGTAATTCCCTGTCTGGATGTTAAGGACGGCCGCGTGGTTAAGGGCGTCAACTTTGTGAGCCTGCGCGATGCGGGCGACCCGGTGGAGCTGGCCCGCGCCTACGACCGCGAGGGTGCGGACGAGGTTGTATTTTTGGACATTACCGCGACGAGCGACAACCGCGCGACGACCATCGAGATGGCGGCGCACGCGGCCGAAGAGCTTGCTATTCCCTATACCGTGGGCGGCGGTTTCCGCGACTTGGTGGGCATGCGCACCATGGTTGCAGCCGGTGCCGACAAGGTATCGCTCAACTCTGCCGCCGTGCGCGACCCGTCGCTGATTAGCCAGGCTGCCGCGGCGTTTGGCAGCCAGGCCGTGGTCGTGGCGATCGATGCCAAGCGCGTCGGCCTGCCTGGCGAGCCGGTCTGGATGCGTTGGAATGGGCCGCCGAGGCGGAGCGGCTGGGCGCCGGCGAGATTCTGCTCACCAGCATGGACCGCGACGGCACCAAGGCGGGCTTCGATCTGGCGCTTACCCGCGCCGTGGCGCGCGCGGTGCCGATTCCCGTCATCGCGAGCGGTGGCGTGGGCACGCTCGAGCATTTTGCCGAGGGCGTGATCGAGGGCGAAGCCGACGCCGTGCTGGCGGCCAGCGTCTTTCACTTTGGAACGTTCAGCATTCGCCAGGTGAAGGAGTATATGGCCTCGCAGGGCATCCCTGTCAGGTTGGACTTCTAGCGCTGCGGCTTGCCCAGGCACCGCATCTTGCCGCTCAAACCGTCGCTCGCGTACCAAAGTACGCGTCGCTCCTCTTTCGCGGCAACCTGCGGCACCTGGACAACCCTCGCCGACCTGTGGGGCTTACTGTTATTACTTGGGAGAAATGATGACTGAGGTAGTAGAAGCTGCTGATCTTAAATACGACGCCCACGGGCTGATTCCTTGTGTGGTTCAGCAGTATGACACCGGTGAGGTGCTTATGGTTGCTTGGATGAACGAGGAATCGGTGGGGCTGACGCTCAAGACCGGCAC
Organism: uncultured Collinsella sp.; assembly: GCA_902490325.1. Classification (GTDB taxonomy): domain Bacteria; phylum Actinomycetota; class Coriobacteriia; order Coriobacteriales; family Coriobacteriaceae; genus Collinsella. The sequence goes on from CABUDJ010000016.1 coordinate 13,993, forward strand.
CACGTGGTTTTGGAGCCGCAGCCGCCAGGAGCTCTGGAACAAGGGCGCGACGAGTGGCAATATGCAGGAGGTTAAGGAACTCTGGACCGACTGCGATAGCGATACGCTGCTGGTCAAGGTGGACTCGCCGGGTCCGGCCTGCCATACCGGCAACCGTACCTGCTTCTTTAAGAAACTCGCGTAGGGCGGGCGCTCGATTAGACGCTCGGCCACCAGAAAGGATTGAACTATGGGTGTGCGCACCGCAAACGTTCAGGATGGAAATATCGGAGAGACGCTGACAAGTCTGGTCGAGGTGATTCACGGTCGTCGTGATGCATCGCCGCAGGAGAGCTATACCGCGCGTCTGCTGACCGACGTCGAGGACGAGCTGCTCAAGAAGCTTGCCGAGGAGGCGAGCGAGGTGATCATGGCCTGCAAGGATAACGATCACGATCACATCCGCTACGAGGCTGGCGACCTGATCTACCACCTGCTCGTGACGCTCGAGCGCTACGGCATCACCCTCGACGAACTGGCCGGCGAACTCAACGCCCGCCGCCACTAGTCGTTTGGGACAGTCTTTGTTGGTGCAACGGGGTCATGGAAGTTGCGGTGAAATAGGGACTGTTTAAGCGCTTCATCAGGCAAAACAATCCCTATTCCACCGCAACTTATGAAGGGATGGCTAGTCGAGGGGTGTGGGTTCCCATTCGCCGGTGGGGTGGGGGATGTCGAAGGTTCGGTAGCCGCAGTCGTAGGCGTGGGCTTGTGCCTCGCGGATATTCCAGCAGATGTCGCAGGCGCGGTGCGCGTCCGAGCCAAAGGTGATGGGTACCTCGGCATGGGCAAAGCAGCGCAAGAGGCCGGTCGCGGGGTAGTAGTCGTCGAGTCCCTTGCGCGGCGCGGCAGTCGAGACCTCAACGCGCCGATTCGTGTCGTGTGCGCATTCTGCCATCTGCCCCCAGAACGGCGCGGGGTCAAAGTCGGGCGCAAACCCTTCCTTCGAAAAGCGCATGACCAGGTCGGGGTGGGCCATCACATCAAAGTTGAGTGAACTTTCGCAAGCACGGCACCAGTCGTCGACGTAGCGCTCCCACACGCCGCGCACGCCCAGGTTTTCCCAAACGTGCAGGTTGGTGTCATCGTCGATCCAACCGCAGCACGAATCGGGCGTATCGGGACGAGCGACGTCTTCTGTCCCCGTCGTGCCCGCAGCGCCTGCCGCAATATCGCCGGGGTCGCCAATCCAGTGCACGCTGCCCAAGCGTACCACGGCGCCCTGGGACCAGCGCTCTACCAAGGGCTCGCAGCCCTTGTACCAATCGCATTCAAAGCCATAGATAAGCTCGAGCTCCGGCGCGATCTGCGCGGCGAGTTTGTGGGCGTCCTCAAAGGCCAGACGATGTGCCGGCAGGTCACCCTCGACGACCTGCACCTCGCAGTTAGCATCCATGCTGGCAGGTAGGGTGAGGTGGTCGGTCGAGACCATGACGCGGCAGCCGGCGGCGGCAGCAGCGCGGACGTTGTCCTCAAACGAGGCATGGCCGTCCGAAAACGAGGTATGGGTATGGCAATCGATCAGAGGGCATGCGGGCATGGCGACTCCTTTGCATTTGGTGAATCCGCTCCATTGTAATGGCGCAGCCTCGTCGCGTCGTGTGCGCGGGGTGCCGAAATCGACTGGAAAGGGTGCGCGGTGCGACTTCGCTTGCTCTCAAAACATGTACGTCAGTCTCCAAAACCGACAAAAAATGACATGTTTGGAGGCTGACGTACACGTTTGGATAGGGGCGAGGGCGGCGACGGACGAAAGTCGCGCCTGTGCCACGTCCGATGTGCTAGCGTTTGGGTGAATAAAACGAGCCCGCGCGGAAAGGATTCGGACCGTATGCAACGTGGAAGTACATCTCCGCTGTCCCGCGAGACCGATGCACCCGAAACCATCGTCAAGCTGGAGTGTGACATCGACGATGCGTCGCCCGAGGTACTCGCCTATGCCGCCGACCGCCTGCGCGAGGCGGGCGCCCGCGAGGTGCACTGGCTGCCTCTTTACTGCAAAAAAGGTCGTCCCGGCTGGCAGCTGCAGGTAATCTGCGCCCGCGAGGACATTGACCGTCTGCAGACGATCATCTTTTTGGAAACCACGACCAACGGCATTCGCCGCCAGGTCATGGAGCGCGTCTGTCTGCCGCGCCGCTTTGAACAAGTGGCGACGACGTGGGGCGAGGTGGCCGTCAAAGTAGCCACCCTGCCCGATGGCAGCGAGCGCGCGGCGCCCGAGTACGAGGACTGCTCCCGCCTCGCTCGCGAGCATAACGTGCCGCTCCAGCGCGTGATGCAGGCGGCTCAGAGCGCGGCACTGCGATTCGAATAACGCGGCCGGCGACATCTCGCGACCAGCCCCCATCAGCCCCTCCCGAAAGGATCTCCCCATGAAATACCTCATCGCCTCCGACATCCACGGCTCGGCATACTGGGCCGAGCGCCTCTGCGCCGCCATCGAGTCCGAGCAGCCTGATCGCATTGTGCTGCTGGGCGACCTGCTCTACCACGGCCCGCGTAACGACCTGCCGCGCGACTACGCTCCCAAGCGCGTGATTCCGCTGCTCAACGCCCTGGCCGACCGCATCATCGCGGTGCGCGGCAACTGCGACGCCGAGGTCGACCAGATGGTGCTCGACTTCCCCGTCATGGCCGACTACGCCACGCTGTTCGACGAGACCGGCCGCGAGCTGTTCCTGACGCACGGCCATGTCTTTGGCGCCGGCATGCACAACAGCGTCGACCACGCGCCCGCGTTGCCCGGGGGCTCCGCGCTCGTCTACGGCCACACGCACATCAAGGTCAACGAGGAAAGCGCCGCGCACCCGGGCCTGTGGCTCTTCAACCCCGGTAGCGTGAGCATCCCCAAGGACGGCACGCACAGCTACGGCATCTACGAGGGCGGCGCGTTCCGCCACGTGGTCATGGAGGAGGAGTAGCCATGGCGCAGCACATGGCTCAGCAAAATGCCGAGGGCTCGCGCGATCTGTCCACGCTGGTCGACGCGTCGGCCGAGCTGCAGCATCTGGTGCAGACCATCTGGCGTCTGCGTCAGCCCGATGGCTGCCCGTGGGACCGCGAACAGACGCACCGCAGCATTGGCAAGAACATGATCGAGGAAGCCTACGAGGCGCTCGATTGCATCGAGGCGGACGACGCGGCGCATCTGCGCGAGGAGCTGGGCGATGTGCTCATGCAGGTGGTGCTGCATGCGCAAATTGCGGCGGATGCCGGCGAGTTTACGCTGGCCGACGTGGCGCGCGATATCGACGCCAAGCTCATTCGCCGTCATCCGCACGTGTTTGGCGATGTGGATGCCGACAGCTCCGACGAGGTACTCAAGATTTGGGACGAGGTCAAGCTTGCCGAGAGGGCTGCCAAGGACAAGGCCGTGGCGGCGGGCGAGGCTGCGCCCGAGGGCCTGCTCGACGGCGTGCCCACGCATCTGCCGGCGCTGATGCAGGCTCAGAAGGTGTCGCGCAAGGCGGCTGCCGTGGGCTTTGAGTGGGAGACGGTCCAGGACGTGTGGGACGAGGTCGCCGAGGAACGTGCCGAGTTTGAGGCCGAGGCCCCCGGAACGCCCGAGCGCGAAATGGAGTTTGGCGATCTGCTCTTTGCCCTGGTCAACGTCGCGCGCAAAGAGGGGATCGACGCCGAGAGCGCCCTGCGCGCCAGCACGGCAAAGTTCCGCCGCCGCTGGGCCGCGATGGAGCAGATGGCGGCCGATGCTCACGTGGATCTTGCCGAGCTTTCGACCCACGGCCTCAACGACCTGTGGGATGCCGCAAAGGCGGAGGAGTAAGACTGCTGGAACGACGGGCTGACACGCCTCATCGTTCCCGCTAAATTTTTCGAAAATCAAGTGTATCCCTCGGCTAACTTAGGGCATAATGCAAAAAGTGCGACATGGCTAACTTACGGAGACGCACCGATGGTGCACGGTCAGCCGGTCGCTTGCATCCACTACGTTTCCAAGTGAGAGGGAGACAACATGAGCGATATTTTGGACGTCTACGGTCGCGAGGTGCTCGACAGTCGCGGCAATCCCACCGTCGAGGTCGAGGTCGTGCTCGAGGACGGCAGCTTTGGCCGCGCAATGGTGCCTTCGGGTGCTTCGACCGGCGCCTTTGAGGCCTGCGAGCTGCGCGATGGCGACAAGGGCCGCTACCTGGGCAAGGGCGTTTCGCAGGCCGTCGAGCATGTCAACAACGAGTGCGCTAACGCCGTCGTGGGCCTCGACGCCTTCGACCAGCGCGCCGTCGATGCCGCGCTGATTGCCGCGGACGGTACCCCCAACAAGACCAAGCTCGGTGCCAACGCCATCCTGGGCGTGTCGCTGGCCGTTGCCCGCGCCGCTGCCGAGTCGGCGGGCCTGTCGCTGTACCAGTACCTGGGCGGCGTCAACGCTCACCTGCTGCCCACGCCCATGATGAACATTCTCAACGGCGGCGTGCATGCCGACAACAACGTCGACTTCCAGGAGTTCATGATCATGCCGGTGGGCGCCCCGAGCTTTGCCGAGGGCCTGCGTTGGTGCGCCGAGGTCTACCACACCCTCAAGGGCGTGCTGCACGAGGCCGGCCTGGGCGGCGGCGTGGGCGACGAGGGCGGCTTTGCCCCCAACCTTAAGACCAATGCCGAGCCGTTCGAGTACATCACCAAGGCCGTGGAGAAGGCCGGCTTTAAGCCCGGCATCGACTTCATGTACGCCATGGACCCGGCCTCGACCGAGTTCTACAACGCCGAGACCGGCATGTACGAGCTCAAGGGCGAGGGCGTGGAGTACACGAGTGCCCAGATGGTTGATTACTGGGAGAAGCTCGTCGACACCTATCCCATCATCTCCATCGAGGACGGCATGGCCGAGGAGGACTGGGACGGCTGGGTTGAGCTCACCCGTCGCATTGGCAACAAGGTGCAGCTGGTGGGCGACGACCTGTTCGTCACCAACACCGAGCGCCTCAAGAAGGGCATCGAGCTGGGTGCCGCCAACGCGATCCTGGTCAAGGTCAACCAGATCGGCACGCTCACCGAGTCGCTCGAGGCCATCGAGACCGCCAAGGAGGCCGGCTACGCTTGCATCGTGAGCCACCGTTCCGGCGAGACCGAGGACTCCACGATCGCCGACCTGGTCGTGGGCGTCAACGCCGGCCAGATCAAGTCGGGCGCCCCGTGCCGCAGCGACCGTATCGCCAAGTACAACCAGCTCATCCGCATCGAGGACGAGCTCGAGGGCAGCGCGCGTTACGCCGGCAAGGCCGCGTTCTACAACATTCGCTAGGCACGCGGAGGTCGCGGGGGCGGGGAAGACTCGGATTTGCCTTGCTCCAGCCGGGCGCTGTTGAGCACCATTGGGCGCTGGGCCATATGACTCAGCGCCTTTTTTATGTCGAGCAAAGGCTGGCGAAGGCGGTGCGGGCGCTCGTGCTATAACTAGAATACTTAGCGCAAACAAACCTCAACCGCACAAGGCGCACATGGATCAGATTTACGACAACAGGTACTATTCCGCCGGTTCGCGTGAGCCGTCGCCTCGCCGTGCGCGCACGGTGCAGCTCGGTGGGTCCGCCTACGCCGGCGCCGACCGCTCCATGCAGCGCCCGACAAGTACCTCGCGCCCCAATGCTCAAGTGAATACTTCGACAGATGGACCAGTGCGCCCGGCACGTTCGTCGCATGCTCAGCGCTCGTCGGCTCAAACGCACGATAGGTCGAGCAGGCCTTCGAACCGTTTTTCGGGCTCGGACTTTATGCACTACGCCAACGACAACGCGGTGGTCAAGGCGATCTACGACTTTACCCACGGTCCTCAGCGAGGGCTATTCATCGGCATTGTCGTTGCCCTGGTGCTCGTGAGCCTGTATTTCCCCGTGCGCGATCTGTACGTGGCAAAGCGTTCGAGCGATATCTTGGCCAAGCAGGTCGAGATTCGTCAGCAATACAATGATGAGCTGCAAAAAAGCGTCGACAAGTTGCTCTCGGAGGAGGGCATCAAGGATGCGGCATCCGAGGACCTGGGCCTGGTGATGCCCGGCGAGAAGAGGATTGAAGTGCAGGGCCTAGACGGCGATTCGGATGCCTCGTCGAGCCAGAAGTCGTCGAACGCCAAGAAAGCCAGCGAGGTGGCCAAGGAGATCGAAGAAGTCGGCAAGGACGCGCCGTGGTACATTCAGACGCTCGACATGCTGTTTGGATTTAACGGCGTCGAGGGTCAGACGGTCGCGTCTAGCGGCGAGTAGGCGAGTAGCGCCCGGAGGGGAGCCCGCAATGACAAATTGCAAACGCTATAAGGTAGCCGCGATCGACCTGGGAACGGTGTCGTCGCGACTGGTGTTGGCCCAGGTCGAGGGCGGGGCGATCGTGGAATCGTCCAAGCATACCGAGATTACCGATCTGGGCGAGGGCGTGGACGCGACGGGGCGCTTTTGCGAGGCGGCCGTTGAGCGCGTGCTCGCTGCGTGCCGCATGTTTGTGGACGAAGCCCGTGCCTTTGGGGCCGCGTGCATCTGCACCACGTGCACGAGTGCCGCGCGCGATGCGTCCAATGCCGCGCTGCTGCTGGACGGTCTGCGCGAGCTGGGGCTCGAACCGCAGGTGATTCCGGGAGAGGTCGAGGCGCGCCTGACGTTTTTTGGCGTGGCACACGACTTTGCTGGCGAGCGCATCATCGTCGCCGATTCGGGTGGCGGCTCCACGGAGCTCGCGACGGGCGTCTATGCGCCTGAGCGCGGGGTCTTTGCGCTGGAGGGAACGCGTTCACTGGACATCGGTTGCCGTCGCGTGACGGAGCGGTTTTTCTCGGCGCTGCCGCCCGCACGCGGCGAGCTTGCTGCCGCTGCCTCGTGGGCAGGCGAGCGGTTCGCCGCCTATTTTGAAGGCCTGCCCAGCGACTTTGAGCGCGCCGAGCGTCTGGTCGCGGTGGGTGGCACGGTGACTACGCTGGTGGCTCTGGTCCACGAGCTGGAACCGTACGATTCGAGCTTTGTTCACCTACGCGAGCTGTCGCTGGAGCAGGTCTCGGCCGCTATCGAGCGCATGTCTGTGTTGGACGCGGAAGGCATCGCCGCGCTACCGGGTGTACAGCCCAAACGCGCGGGCGTGATCTTGGCTGGCGCCGTGGTGATCCGCGAACTCATGCGTGCCGGCGGCTACAAGACGCTCACCGTAAGCGAGAACAGCCTACTCGCCGGCATGGCCGCCACCATCAACGAGACTCTCGACGGCGCGACCCCCACCATCGGCTGGACCCCCAGCCTCAGCGCCCTCTAAATAAGTTGCGGTGAAATACGGACTACAATCGCCCTTTCGGGCACCAAACAGTCCCTATTCCACCGCAACTCAACAGCCGGCACCTGGGGACAGTCCTTGCGGGGCGTCCCCACAGCGCCTATGCCAGCTTGTCGATCTGCCCAATCTCCCAAAGCGGAATATTGATGAGCATGCCCTCGTCTCTATATGCCGCCAGGGAGCTCCTCACGCAACGCTCGAGTTTGAATTTTTCGCAGGCTATTTTCAGACTCTTCGCTTTAAGGTTCTCTGCCGCCTTGACCTCAAGCGGAAGCACGGTTCCCGCATGGTCGATGGCAAAGTCGGTTTCGGCATTGCCGGAGGTAGAGGACCAATACGCGGGAGTTTTGTCCTGGAGCAAAAGCTCCTGCGCGACGTATTGTTCGGTCAGCGAACCTTTGAACTCGGTAAAAACAGCGGATCCGTTAAGAACGATGGCCGGAGAGAGACCGGAGAGCGCTCCGAGGATGCCGGTGTCGATGCAGAACAGTTTGAAGCCCGAGAGGTCTTCATAGCTCGAGAGCGGCGCCTTTAGAGCGGAGACACGTGGCACCTTATGAACGATTCCGTAGTCCGTGAGCCACTGGAGGCTTTCCTCGAAATCGCGTGCGCGCGCTCCGGGACGAAGGGCGCCATAGACAAACTTCTTGTTCTCCTTTGCAAGCTGGCCGGGAAGGGATTTCCAAACCAACCTCATGCGCTCGACGATGCGGGCGGGTGCATGTTTGCCAAAATCGGATTCGTAAGCCTCGATGATTTGCTGCTGAAGCCTTCGGGCTTCGATGAAATCGCGTGTCTCGGCGAAAGCGGAGACAACTTCGGGCATACCGCCGACAACAAGGTATTCCTTGAGCAAGTGCTCGAGCTTTTCGGTAACGTTTGCCAGAAGGTTCATGTCTGCGGCAAGGACGGCGTCGGCGAGCGGGCCGCCGTCGACGGCACGAACGAATTCGGCAAACCCCATGGGACGCATGGTGAGCTGGTCGATTTTACCGACGGGAAATGACTCGTTTTCGCGTCGGAGCGCGAGGCCCATATAGGAACCGGCTGCCACGATGTGGTATTCGGGTGCAAGTTCGTTGAAGTACTTGAGTGAGGTGATCCCGCGTGGTGCCTCTTGGATCTCGTCGAAGATGATGAGCGTGTCTTCCGGCGTTACGGTTTGGCCACGTAGGAGTTCTATCTGGGAGATGATGCGCTTGGGGTCGAGGTTCCCATCGAACAGCGAGCGTGTGCTCGGCTCGAGCATAAAGTCAAAACGAATGACGTTTCGATACTGCTGGCTTGCGAATTCGTTAAGAAGCCAAGTCTTTCCTGTCTGGCGGGCTCCCTTAAGCAAGAGAGGTTTGCGATTCGCCCTTGATTTCCAAGCGATAAGTTCACTCATAAGCTGTCGCTGCATATTGCCTCCCAACCCTCTCGGCTAGTATAAGGCCATTTGGGCGTTTCCATCGAAAAATGTGCGAGACAACCACGTTTTTCCATCGGAAAATGTGGGAGACAACCACGTTTTTCCATCGGAAAATGTGGGAACACCAACCTAAGTTGCGGTGAAATAGTTCCTAAATAAGCTGGTAAACGGTATAAACAGGATCTATTCCACCGCAACTTAGAGCCCCGCCGGCGTGTAAAAGAAACGAGCCCGCATCCCTGGGGGACGCGGGCTCGTAAAAACCAAATGGTAGGGGCGGTGGGACGTCCGCGCATTTGCTGCGCAAATACGCACCGGCTTCGGCCGCCTGTCGGCGCCCTCGCCGGCTCGCTACGGACGCTGCGCGTCCGCTTAACGCTCGCCCCCTCGCGGGTTCGAGTCCCACCGGCATCTAAAAGAAGCGAGCCCGCATCCCTGGGGAACACGGGCTCGCAAGCAATCACATGGTAGGGGCGGTGGGACTCGAACCCACAATCCTTGCGGCGAGAGATTTTAAGTCTCCTGCGTATGCCAATTCCGCCACGCCCCCGTGAGACTAGAAGTCTAGCACAAGCCGTCCGTTACGCGTTGACGGCCATCGAGTGTTGGCCCGACTTCTCCAGGAACTCTTGGAACTTGGCTTCGTCGCCTTTGTTCTTGTACTGCAGGGCCAGCAGGTATTCCAGGCGGCAGCTCTTGACCTTGTCGTCACCGGCATCCTTGAGCATGCGCTCCAGCTCGGGAATGTCGTTGTGGCGCTTGAGGATCATCGTGTCGTACATCAGCTGGCACTCGTGCGCGACCGCCTCGGCCTGACCGCCCTCAAAGCCCTTGATCTCGTGCAGAAGCTCCTTGGACTTTTTGCGGTCCTCCTGGCCAACATAGTAGTTAAAGGCTTTGATCACCAGGTCGACGCGCTGCATCTTGGGGAGGTTGAGTCCCAGCAGCAGGTCGAACATCTCGCTGGCGCGCTCGTGGTCCTCGCGCAGCAGATAGGAGTTCAGACGCAGGTAGTCGCGGTTGTAGCGCGGGTACAGCATGCTGGTGAGTTTGCCGTCGAGCAAACGATCGAACTCGTCCCACTGCTTGGCAGCCATAAGCTGCTGCAGACGCTTGAACGTGGTGCGTTTTTTGACGCTAAAGAACACCGACACGGCGATGCAGATGATAACGACGGCGGTCCAGAGGGTGCGGGAATCGGGCATGTTAGGGTCCTTAGTCGCTCATAAAGCGAGCGGTATGACAACACGTACTAGATGTATTATACGCAGCGCGCAAGCAAACTGGCATAAAAGCTCATCGAGGCCGAGTGCCATCGCTCGCTGCGGTACACTTACCTAAAGTAAACCATGAAGGGAGACATTACCTATGAAGAAGATCGTTTTGGCTTGCGGTGCTGGCGCTGCTACTTCCACGCTCGTTGCCCAGAAGGTCGCTACCATGCTCGACGCCAACGGTTATGCCGGCAAGTATGAGATCGTGCAGTGCGCCATCTCCGAGGCCAAGGACGCTTGCGACGAGGGCGCCGACCTGCTGATCGCCACCACCGTTGCCCCCGAGGGCCTCACCTGCCCGTACGTGAGCGGCGTGCCCTTCATGACCGGCATGAACCGCGTCGCTGCCGAGAAGGCCGTTCTCGACGTTATGGCTCAGTAGGCGCTGCCTGTATGAATGAGCAGAACGCCAATCCGGTCGAGCTCTTTGGCATGCGCGTTGCCCATGTGGGCATTAACGCCACTGACCCGGCAGATGCCTTGGAGATCGCGGAGCTGTTCTCGACGATGATGGGCCTGCCCGTTATCGAGACCCCCGTTTCGTACTTTAATGATTCGCTGGTCGAGATCATGAAGCAGAACGGTCGTGGCACCAAGGGCCACATCGGCTTTGCCGTCAACGACATCGATGCGGCCGAGAGGTGGTTTGCCGAGCGCGGGCTCGAGGTCAACGAGGAGTCGCGCGTGCTGCTGCCCGACGGCGGCACCAAGCTCGTGTACTTTAAGCGCGAGTTCGCCGGCTTCGCCGTGCATTTGTGCCGTGAGTAGCGCACAAGCTGCTTTAGTTAGCAAAAAATGGGGTAAGGCGCGTGGCCTTGCCCCATTTTTAATACCGAGAGGGTGACTGACGAGCTGCCGTAAATCGAAGGTGAATGGCTTTCCGCGAAGTGAACGAGTGAAATCGAACCCCTGGGGCATCGATGCTTTGGAGACGCCATTTCCTGCGGTTTTGTCAGGTTTTTCTTGCGATTTTGGCGCCAAAAAGTGCGGATGCTTCGGGGGTCCAAAATAGGTCGTTCACTTCGCGGAAAAGCATTCACCTTCGATTCGTGAGAGGCGCCCCTACCGTGGCAGGCGAATCGTAAAGCGGCTGCCGACGCCCTCGACTGAGGTCACACCGATGACGCCGCCGTGGCTGTCGACGATCCACTTGGCGATGGCGAGCCCCAGACCCGAGCCCTGCGCGCCGGCATCGCGCGCGTTGTCGGCGCGGTAGAACCGTTCGAATGCGTGAGCTGCGGATTCCTGGTTCATGCCAATGCCCTCGTCCTCAACACTTATGTCGATCGTGCCCGCGCCCGCATCCGGCGTCACGTCAAACGAGATGGATGTGCCCGCGTTCGAATACTTGGCGGCGTTCTGCACGATCACGCGCAGAGCCTGCTTCACGAGCGCCACGTCGACAGATGCGTCGCAGCGCGGGTCGTTGGCAAGCGTGGTGTCGTACGCCAGCCGATACGTGTGCTCGGTATCGATCATCTGCGATTCCTCGCATACCTCGCCGACCAGTGCGGCCAGGTTGGTATGCGCACGCCGCAGGACCGTGCGCCCGGCATCGCCGCGTGCCAAAAACAGCAGCTGTTCCACGAGCTCTTGCATGTGCTCGCTTTCGGCCTTGAGGGACGCGATGGATTCTGCCAGCACGTCCGGGTCGTCTTTGCCCCAGCGGTCGAGCATGTTCACGTAGCCCTGAATCACCGCGATGGGCGTGCGCAGCTCGTGGCTCGCGTCGTTGACAAAGCGCATCTGCTGCAGCTTGGCCTCTTGCATCTGGCGCAGCAGGCGGTTGAGCGCGACCTCGATGCTTGCCAGGTCGGCGTCGCCGGTGGTGACGCTCGGCGAGTCGACGCTTGCGCGCTCGATGGCCTGCTCCAGCGTTTCCATCTTGCCGCCGGAGAGCTGCATACGGCTGAGCTCGTCTACGCGCAGGGCCAGATCGTTGAGCGGCGCCATGGTGCGGCGCACGCGGCGGGCGCCGCCGAGCATGTTGAGCACGCTGATGACCTGCCCACCTGCAACGACAAGATAGAGGGGCCACAGCGCGATGAGGTCCTGCGCGAGGGGGAAGGTCCTGGTGGTGCGCGCAAGCTCGACGGTATAGGTGAGCGTGGCGGGGTCCCAGCCGTGCGCGGGCGTCAACGACATGCCGTGGACGGCGGCACCGGGGATCCATCCCGCGGTAAACGCGCCGTCGGGCAGCGTTTGGTTATAGCCATAGATGAGGATCGCCGCCGCAGCAACCAGCAGCCACAGGTCGAGCCAGATGTAGCTCGCTAGGCGGCGCCACATGTAGCTCCAGTTGATGGCACGGGCGATGGAGGTGACGCGCTTGGTCTCGGCGTTACGCGCGGCAGACATAGCCCACCCCGCGCACGGTTTGGATGATGCGGGCACCGCCGGCGTCTTCGATCTTGGCGCGCAGGTGCGCGATGTGCACGTCGACGTTGTTGGTGTCGCCCACGTATTCGTAGCCCAGCGCCTCGTGCGCGATGCGCTCGCGCGTGAGCACGGTTTCGGCATGCGTCATAAGCAGGGCGAGGACGTCGAACTCGCGGGCCGTGAGCGCGATGGGCGAGCCGCCGACCGTGACTTCGCGGCGGTCGGAATCGAGCGCGACCGAACCCACGGCGAGCGCGGCGGGGGAGGGCGCGGCAGCGGTCTGGGCCGTGTCGGTTGCCGGGGACATTGTGGCGATACCGGCGGCCGTGCCGCTCGCTACGCCAGCCCCGGCGCTGGCGCCGCCAACGCCCGAAGCCGCTCGCACGGCTTCCGAGCGCTTCAGTGCCACGCGGATCCGTGCGAACAGCTCCTCAATCGCAAATGGCTTGGTCAGGTAATCGTCGGCGCCGGCATCGAGCCCGGCCACTTTGTCCATCACGGCATCGCGCGCGGTGACCATAATCACCGGCACATCCTTGTGCTTGCGGACACGCCGCAAGACCTCCATGCCGTTGAGCTGCGGCAACAGCACGTCGAGCAGAATCAGATCGTAGTCGCGCTCCAGCGCCAGGTCCACGGCAGTGCGGCCATCGGCGGCGTGTTCCACCTGGTAGCCCTCGTGCTCCAGCTCGAGCGTCACAAAGCGGGCGATTTTCTCCTCGTCCTCTACGATCAGGATCCGTGCCATGCGTGCCCCCGTCTGCGATTACTTGTCGTCGTTGAGATTTTGCTTGATGTCGTCCGCGGCGTTAGCAGCGCTATCCATAAGGTTGTTGATGCTGCCGGGCACGTCGCCGTCGCTGTCGATGCGGTAGCGCATGCCAAAGAACAGGCCAATCAGCATCAGCCATATCGTGGCGCCCCAGGCAAACAGCGCGACGATGGGAATCAGGATGGGGATGTTGAGGATGATCGCATCGCGGCGCGTGGCGATAAACTTGGTGTCCAGACTCAGGCGGAAGAGCTTTTTGAGGTACTCCCACACGCTGTCCATCTTCTTGGAGAAGTCGGTCTTTTCGCTCGACTTTTCGTAGGCTGCCTGCGCGGCGACCATCTCGGCAGAGGGCTCATCGACTGGCGCGGACTCGGTGGCGGCATGCGCCGACGTGGTCTGGGTCTTGCCCTGCGACTCGAGCCAAATGATGGCATCCAAAACGTTGCCGTCGGCAGCGTCGAGCGCCGCCTTGGCATCGGTGTAACTCACGTTGCACTTGGTGCGGATGGTTTCAACTTTTTCGAGGTCGTCCATGACCTGTCCTTTCGTTCGATGGGCGCGACGCCGGGCAATTTGCTCGGGCGCGAGCGTTGCGTTCGGCGGTTTGCGTTGCGCCGCCCCGCCCTTGGTCGAACTCTATAGTGCAGGTTATAGATTAAGCGATTCTTGAGCCAAGATTAATGTTGGATGAGTTTTTGGGTGGTGTGAGGGAGGAGCGGAATGTGTCTATTGGGTTGCGCGGGGGAGAAACGACTCACCTTTTGGGCTGCTGCCGACGAGGTCTAATACTTTTCCCGAGAAGTGAACGAGCTAAATCGGACCCCCGAAGCATCGACACTTTAGAGGTGCCGTTTCCTGCGGTTTCGGTGCTGGAATCCTGCGATTTTGCCGACGAAAAATGTGGATGCTTCAGGGGTCCAAAAACAGACGTTCACTTCGCGGAAAAGTATTAGACCTCGATAGCGGGGGATGGGGTGCCGGTGCAAAACGGCGTTATGGGTTGGTCGAGCAGGTGGTTTTGAGGCGACTGGGACATGGCGGGCGGTCGATCACCTATACTGGTTGGGCTCAACTGGAGAGGTGATAACTAGTTATGAAATCAATCAATGTTGCAGCAGCGGTTATTCAGAAGGACGGAAAAATCCTGAGCTGTCAGCGCGGCTATGGCGAGTTTAAAGACGGCTGGGAATTTCCGGGCGGCAAGCTCGAGCTGGGCGAGACCGGCGAGCAGGCAATTGTGCGCGAGATTCAAGAAGAGCTCGAGGTCACGATCGGTAACCTCGACTATCTTTGCACGGTCGAACACGATTACGAGACGTTCCACCTGTCGATGCAGTGTTACCTGGCTAACATCCTTTCCGGGGAGTTCAAAGAGCACGCTCACGAGGACATGAAGTGGCTCGATACCAATAACCTGTGGGATGTCGATTGGCTTCCGGCTGACGTTAAAGTCGTTAGGGAGCTTGAAAAGAAACTCGGGCTTAAGTAAGAAAGGGGCGGGCGCCACATGGTGCCTCGCCCCTTTTTGTCACTCTGCCTCACTCAAATCGCTGAGCATAAACTCGTAAACGTCCTGCCTCACGGGCGCATTGAGCTCATATTCGATTTCGACGGCGTTGTCGCCGCTCTTAGTTTTAATAGCTTCGAACTCGCCGGTCGGATGCATTTCGCCTAAGAAATAGAACTCCTTGCCACCCTTATCGTCCTTGTTCTTTCGCATAAACAAATACGTCTTCAGGCCGTTTCCCGGCCATGCCTGCAGTCGCAGAATCTCGGGGGAGTTGAGCTTGCGGTTGCCCTTCGAGATTGCGATGAGCTTGCTCGGCGAAACAAAGCGGTCTTCATACTGAATTGACTCACTAATGTCGGGCGCCTTGTCATAGTTAATAAACACGGGGAATGTATTGGTCTTCTCGTCGTAAAAATAGCCGCCAAGTTTTTGGCCGTTGATGTTCTTTTGCCAGTTCATCAGACGGCAAACCTCTTCGTACGTGTACTTGGCGTTGAGAACGAAATTTGTGTTTTCATACGTCTCGGCATAGTCGAGTCGGTTACGCACAATACCAAAATCCAGCACCTCGAGAATCTGACGCTTGAACTCTGCGTTGCGCAGGGCGCTCGCAAACACTTCGGTCAGTCGAGGGCCGGTTCCATCATCGATAAGCAGGGACACGAAATCCTTGGGAGTGGCGAAGTCGCCCTTAAGGACTGCAATTGCCGACCTAACCGCGCTGTCCTTAAGCTGCGTGCGATAGTTCCTAAGCGCGGCCTCGCGCATATGCCGATAGCCCTCGTGTCCGGCTTCGACGAGCGTTTGAAGCAAATAGAGGTCTTCGAATCGCTTGCCCGCGGCGAGCTTTTGCGAAATAAATTTGAGAATCTTGGTTTGATCAGAGGAAAATTGAACCGTGTAGTCCGGCTCGTATTTGGAAAGAAATGCGTGGTAGGAGCCTAAGCCGCTATTCTTGAAGATAAGCAGCGGATCGATAGAGCCGTTACGATCAAATTCGAGCAGCGAGGGGATCTTGCCGAGTTTTTGACGTAAGTCGAGATATTCGTTTTTCAAAAACCTGACGGAGGTGAAATCGCCGCCGTCGATGGCCTTGTAAATGCGTGCCTCGGAAATACGATCGAAGCTCACGGTCGAGCATCCGGGGATCGCCGAATCGCCCTCTTGAACAAGACGGCGCAGGCGGTCTTTGTTATACGTCTTGTCACCCGAAAGCGCGATGGGCACCAAGAAGTTGCTCTGGTAGTTGCCAATAAAGTCGAGCACCAGTGCGTATTCCTTATCATCATTCAGGCGCAAACCTCGTCCGAGCTGCTGAATAAAGATGATTGCGGAGTCGGTGCGTCGAAGCATGATGATCTGATTGAGCGAGGGGATGTCGACGCCTTCGTTCATGATATCGACCGAGAAAATGTACTCGAGCTCGCCGGCTTCAAGTCGGCTGATCGCGGCATCGCGGACCTCATCGGAATCTTGACCGCTAATCGCAACCGTTCGATATCCGAGAGCGTTGAATTTGTGTGACAGTTCCTTGGCCTCGGCGTTTCGATTGCAAAAAATTAAGCCCCTGCGATTGCTTTTGGTGACGCTATATTCTTCGATCTTCTCGGTGATATGACGCACGCGCTCGTCGGACGTCAAACGCCCGAACAGGGCGATATCTTCGACCGTTTCGTCGTCAATCTCCAGATCGTGAATGCCAAAATAATGGAAGGGGGCAAGCATCTCCTCGGCCAAAGCGTCCTGCAGCGTGATCTGGAACGCGATGACGTGATTGAAAAGGGCAAAGACGTCATAGCCGTCGGTGCGATTGGGTGTAGCGGTCATGCCCAGATAAAACCGAGGCGTAAAGTGCGACATGATGGATTGGTAACCCTGGGATCCCGTGCGGTGGGCCTCGTCGATAACGATGTAGTCGAACTCATCGGGACGGAAATCGCTCAGATGTTTGGCGACCGAAGAACACATGGCAAACACGCAGGTAGCATTGCTTATATTCTTGCCAGTTTGATAGGTGTCGAACGTATAGGTACTACCTAAGAGGCGTTCGTAGCTTGCGCGGGAGGCGTCGATAATGCGCCGACGGTGCGCAAGAAAGAGGACGCGCCGGGGTTTAGTTGCGAGCACGTCGAACGCCGAAAGGAAGGTCTTGCCGGTGCCGGTTGCCGAGACCAGCAGGGCGCGGGTCTCGTCCTTGCGGTGGATTGCACCGAGCGCCTCAAGGGCGCGCTGCTGCATTTTATTGGGCTTGATTTCTTCGAGGTCATTCTGCGCCGGCGTTTCCGCAGATTTGAATGTCGGTTTCGATTTGGGCTTTGGCGGACGTGCCGATCGATATGCGGCATAGTTCTCAATCCAGTCTTGGGAAAGCAAAACGGTTGAGGTATCGTTCCACAACGAATTGAACTCGCCCCTCAGTTCGTTGAGTAGGCGGCTGCTCTCGACAGTCTGGTACAGCACATTCCATTCTTTATTGCAGGTGAGAGCGGTCTGCGTCATGTTGGAGCTGCCGACGATGACCGTGCTGGTTTCGCCCTTATCAAAAATGTATCCCTTGGCATGCAAATTACCCTGGAATACGCGAACTTCCATGTTGTCGTATTCCAGGAGCTTGCGAAAGACATCGGGTGAGTTGAAGTTGAGATAGGTGGACGTGAGCAGCCTGCCCTTAATGCCACGCTGCTTGAGCTCCTGGAACGTCTCGACCAGGATTTGAAGGCCGCCGTCTGCAACAAACGCTACGCAAAAGTCAAAAGAGCCGCAGGTTGAGAGCTGCTCCTTCATAACGGATAGTAGTGTTCCGCCTGTCGCCTTCGAGTTGGCGATGAGCTTGGGTGAATCGTTCTCGCGTGCAAGCGAGTCGAATTCAATATCAATCTGCTGCTGCGTAGTCATCCCGGCCAAACCTTTCGAAAGACTATGTTGGCGCCAGGATAACAGATCGATCGTTCGTGTTTTGGGCGGCTTTTCTTTCCGGTCTCGTTTTATAGGTGGCCTTGATTATCGACTTTATCCGAACACCTCCCACATTCATCCGCACATGTGCGGATGAATGTGGGAACCCGATACCCTGAGGGCCGGATCGGCCGGCCCCGGGAGATCGGAGGACGGCATGTCCGGAAAGAAGAAGAAGGGTTCCGCGAAAGCGGCCCCGAGGGCCTACGGAAGGCTCACGAGGCACGAGCGGGACACGGTCCAGAGGATG
>CABUDJ010000017.1 GCA_902490325.1 uncultured Collinsella sp.
GACCCATCGAAACACATCTCCACCGTTCCTTCAACTGGGAAAACGGCGCCCCCGGACCCCAGGAGGGGCCGCGGGGGCGTTCGGCTAACTGCGGGAACGGCCTATTTGCTCAATGTGTTCGGCTGAGATCGGAAATCAACCGTTTTATAGGTGGTTGGGAGGAGACGTACTCTCAATAGCAAGCGACTTCCACGGCCCAGTGTCGTCCGTTGTCTGCGCCTTGGCGTGGCCTCGCCTGAATCCGGTTGCAAATGACCCGGAGACGATTCTGCAAGTTTTTGTCACTTGTAAGAAAAACTTGCATAATTCGCAAGTTTTTGTCATGCTGTGAGAAAAACTTGCAGATTGGGGCGAACGATGAACAGCCGGATGGTCCCTAGAAATCGATATCTCGAAAAATTGATTGCCTTTCGTGACGCGGATGTCATTAAGGTCGTGACGGGCATGCGTCGCTGCGGCAAGTCGACGCTTCTGGACATGATGCGCAATCATTTGGAGGATGGCGGCGTGCCATCCGAATGCCTATTAACCTTTAAAATGGAATCTTTCGAGCTGGAGGGTGTGCGCGATTGGCGAGAGCTCTATCGCTACGTTGGCGGCCTAATGCCTGCGGGCAAAAGGTGCTATCTCTTCTTCGACGAGCTCCAGGAGGTTGCCGGATGGGAGAAGGCGATTAACGCACTTCGTGTCGACCGGGATTGCGATATATACGTTACGGGTTCGAATGCTTTTCTCCTCTCGTCTGAGATTGCGACCTTAATCTCGGGCAGATATGTCGAGATTCGGATGCATCCGCTCACTTTTTCGGAATATGTCGACTTTCTTGGTCCGACTGACGTCACGAATAGGCTCGCTGTTTTTGGTCGGGAGGACATTGTTGCGCTCGACGATCTTCTCGACCGTTATCTTGTGTTTGGAGGCCTGCCGTTTCTCGCTGCTTCAAAACTGCCGGAGCAGGAAATGAAGGACTATATCTGGAGCACGTACCAAACAATCGTCGGGCGCGACATTTTGGCTTGCGAGGCGCGTCGGGGTAGACGGTCGGTGACGAGCAGGAGTGTGCTCGACCGCGTCACTTCCTACTTGGCTGATAACATTTCAAACCCGACATCAATTAATAAGATCGTTGGAACGCTGGCAGAGAACGGGGCGAAATCCTCGCACGGCGTCGTGGACACTTGTGTGTCTGCCCTTGAGGAGACCTATATCTTCTCGCACGCGCGCCGATTTGATATTAAGGGTCGGGACATTTTGAAGACCGGTGGCAAGTTCTACATTGAGGATCTGGGGCTTCGAGCTTTCTTGGATGGGTATCGCGGCAGCGACAGCGGGCGTGTTCTCGAAAATGCCGTTTACAATCGCCTTGTCTATGACGGATACCAAGTCTTCACAGGTCATCTTCGAGATGCCGAAATCGACTTCGTTGCAATCGGTGACGGCTCGGATCGTAAGTTTATTCAGGTCACAGAGTCGATTGACGAGGAGGCGACGCGCAAGCGCGAACTGCGTCCATTTGAGCTCAGGTCGCTCGAGAAGATTACGGGCGGTTACGAGAAGATCATCGTCGTTCGTCAGGGGAGCCATCCGACCGACATCGACGGCATCAAAATCGTTTCTGCAGTCGATTTCTTAATGGGTAGGCTTGGGGCTTAGGGCGTTTGGAGCGCGTCTTTTTCTATGCCTAGCGACATTGCCACAGCTCGTGATGTCGCCAGCTTCTTCCTTTCCGTCGGGCGGCACCAACTCAGCTGATCCGTTGGGGATGGAGGAAAGCGGATCATTTTCGGCGCGCCGCAGGTGATGCGAATCCTGCGGCGCGCTGTTTTTTGCGCGAGGGCTTTCAGCTGTGTCCGCACGACATGTGACACTTACTCTGCCGCCCTGCTCTGCCGCGGCGGCATGTACCTGAACAACGACCCTCTAAGGAGTTCGATTTTGATGAGTGACAACACCAAGCATCTCGCAAAGAAATGCGTCAAGGACGCGGGGTCGTGCCTCGTGTTGTGCCTTGCCGGCGCAGCGGTCGCGCTGCTGGCTGTTCTGGGGCCGTTCGACGTGCTCCGAAGTGTCAGCTCTCTGCACGTTTGCATGGCCCTTGCCGGCGCCATGATAACCGGCGGCGTGCTCGATCTGATTTTTTGGGTGCTTGACCCGTTTGGATGGAAAAATGAAGGGTAAGCCCTAAGGGATGGATGCCCCGCAGCAACAGGAGGTCCCCGTGATCTGGTTTACCAGCGATACTCATTTTGGACACGAGAACATGCTACGGCTTAGCGATAGGCCTTGGTCGGCTGTTGCGCAGATGAACGACGCCATGGTCGCCAACATTAACAGCAAGGTTGCTGCGGATGACGAGCTCTACATCTTGGGCGACTTCAGCTTTAAGATGACGGTCCAAGACGCCTATGAGCTGCGCAAAAGCATTACATGCAAGCGCGTTCATCTGCTGCCCGGCAATCACGATAAAGACTGGACGCAGTCTGCGGTAGCGGATGCTTTTATCGTTGAGCCGCCCATTTGCGTGCTCAAGATCGACCGCCAAAAAATCGTGCTGAGCCACTATCCTATGGCTGACTGGCAGGGCATGTCGCACGGCAGCTGGCATTTGCACGGGCATATCCACAGTTGCGGCGGCGCGTACAACAAGTTCAACCTCAGGCAGGGGCTGCTGCGCTATGACGTGGGCGTGGATGCTAACAGCTACGCCCCCGTGAGCCTGGAAGAGCTCAGGTCGCGGTTTGCACAGGTAGACGAGCCGGTGTGTTGCGTTAAATGGCCGTGGTGGGTCAACGCCACGGGTGACGAGCAGATTGAGCACGATCTCGAAACATATAAGAGGGAAGTGGTAATCCGATGACGGTCTATGTGACGGGCGATATTCACGGCGGCCTCGACATGCAAAAGCTGCGCGATTGGGAGCTTGGGGATAGCCTGACGAGCGACGACTATCTCATCGTCGCCGGCGACTTTGGCTTTCCGTGGGATTTCTCTGCCGAAGAATGTGCCGACATCGCTTGGCTGGAGTCGCGCCCCTATACCGTGCTGCTCGTCGACGGCAACCACGAGCGTTTCGATCACTGGGCGGAGCGTCTCATGGAGTTGTGGCACGGTGGGCTGACGCAGCGCCTGTCGGATACCTCTCCCATACGGCGCCTGACGCGCGGCGAGGTTTTTGAGCTCGACGGCTCAACGATTTTTACCATGGGCGGCGCCACGAGTGTGGATAAGGAATACCGCATTCCCTATTCCAGCTGGTGGCCGCAGGAGCTGCCGGACGAGCGCAACTTTGAGGAGGCGCGGGCAAAGCTCGACAGCGTGGGTTGGAAGGTCGACTACGTGGTCACCCACACCTGCTCGACGCGCATGCTTTCGCCCACGCTTTATCCGGCACCCGGCTGGAATTACCCCGCCGTTGATCGGCTTACGGCATTTTTCGATGAGCTGGAAGATCGCATGGACTACAAGCGCTGGTACTACGGGCATTTCCATCGGGATGCCAACCCGGCCGAGCGTCACACCGTACTCTACGACTGCATCGTTCACCTGGGCGACGAACTCCAGCCCTGGGATGTTGCGTAGTGGCGGGGTGGCTGGCTACTCGGCCGTTACAGTGATGTTCTCCCGGTGTGCGCGGATAGCGTCCCAGCTAAAGTGCTCGACCAGCTGCTCGGCAGAGCGTGGCGTGGTGTCCGGCGCGATGCCCGTTTGCCTGGCGAGCCAGCCCAGCAGTGCCTCGGGCGTGCCAAAGCGGGCGCGGAGCTCGCCCAGGTCCAGATCGCGGTCGCGCTTGGAAAGGCGGCGGCCATCCGGTGACATGAGCAGCGGAATATGTGCGTAGTGCGGCGTGGGAAGTCCCAGCAGATGCTGCAGGTAGATTTGGCGCGGCGTGGAGCCCAGCAGGTCGCATCCGCGCACGACCTCGGTGACGCCCATGGCAGCGTCGTCGACCACCACGGCTAGCTGATAGGCAAAAACGCCGTCGCTGCGGCGCACCAAAAAATCGCCGCACTCGGTGGCGAGTGCCTCGCATTGGGCCCCGTACGTGCGGTCCACGAATTCGATCACGTCGCCTGCGAGGTCGTCGATGTCGGGCACGCGTAGGCGCGTGGCCGGGGCGCGCAGGGCACTGCGGCGGGCGACCTCTTCGGCCGAAAGGCCTCGGCAGGCGCCGCGGTAGATGGGCGTGCCGTCGCTGGCGTGCGGCGCGCTGGCGGCGTGGAGCTCGGCGCGCGTGCAAAAGCAGGGATAGGTGAGGCCGGCGTCTTGCAGCTGGTGCAAGGCGCTCTCGTACAGGTCGAGGCGATCGTGCTGGTAGTAGGGGCCTTCGTCCCACTGAAGCCCTAGCCAGGCCAGATCGTCAATCGGCTGAGCGGCAAGCTCGGGGCGCTTGCAGCGATCGTCCAGGTCCTCGATGCGCAGCACGATGTTGCCGCCCTGGCTGCGGGCCGAAAGCCACGAGCACAGGCAACTGAACACGTTGCCCAGGTGCATGCGGCCCGAGGGCGACGGGGCAAAACGGCCCACGACAGGTGCGGGAACGGAGGCGGGTTGCGACGTTGGTGCATCCGCGGCGGGCGTTACTATGTTGCGTGTTTTGATATCCATGCGGACGAGTATAGCGCGGGGCACGGTAGGGAAGGCGTTTCCGTGGCTCGCAAGTTGGCGGCGCTGCGCATTGCGCACGGTGGGTCTGCGGCCCAACGTCTCGATCGCCGTACGCCGACTCGGCCTCACAAACGACAGAAACCCCGGCAGCTCTTCGCAACTGCCGGGGTTTCCGCGGAAAAGGGGGACATGATCCTCGAGCGAACGGCAAAGGGGCAAACCGTTTTCGCTCAACTGCTTTATGCCCCTCGACTGGCGGCTCAATCAGCGCATGCCGCGCCCACACAAAGCCGCTACACCTGTGACGGAGCTGTGAAGTGGTATCTATTGCTGGCGCGGGACTCAGCCCAAGAGTGTCTCAAACGACAAATTTGTTGCTGTCTGTCGATTCAACCCAATGATCCGTTTTCCTCCGTCCCCAATGGATCATTTTCCAAGTGCCGGGGTGCGGGCGTGACTTTCATCCCGTTTGGCGCTCCGGTCGCCTAGATATTCGTCATGCGTACCCGCAAACGTGGGACAATGGCGCTGTTGGTTTTACAGACAAAGGATGTGCCTATGAACACCCTCGCCGCCAAAGTCAGCCGGCAGCGCCGCCCGTTTGCGCGATTTGTTTCCATTTGCGCGCTCGTCGCGTGCGCACTGCTGCTGTTGCCCGCCGTTGCACGTGCCGACGGCTACTCCATGACCCAAACCTATATCGGCGCCACGGTTGAGGCTGACGGCTCGCTGACCGTTGTCGAGGGACGCCAGTTCGATTTCGATGACGACATCAACGGCGTGTTTTGGGAGATCAATGCGGACACCAACCAGCAGGGCGGCGCGGCGGGTGTCGACGTGCTGAGCGTCGAGGAAGAGGACACCGCGTTCAACAAAGTCGATAGCGCAAACAAGGGTGACTCTGGCGTCTACACGGTCGAGCAGTCCGACGGCGGCGTAAAGATCAAGGTTTTCAGCCCCCACGAGAGCGGCGATAGCGTGATCTATTACGTGAGCTACACCATGACCGGTGCGGTCATGAACTGGGCCGATACCGCTGAGCTCTACTGGAAATTTGTAGGTGACGGCTGGTCCGCGGATTCCGACGATGTCGAGATGGAAGTGTACTTCGCAAATGCCGCTGCCGGGACGGCGGCCGTCAAGGGCGATAACTTCCGCGCATGGGGCCACGGTCCGCTGACGGGCGACGTGTCACTCGATGAGGACGAGCCCATGGTCACCTATACCATTCCCTGCGTGCATCAGGGCGAATTCGCCGAGGCACGCATCGCCTTCCCCAGCGACTGGGTGCCATGGCTTTCCGCCTCGAGCGAGGAGCGCATGTCAACGATCCTGAGCGAAGAGAAGGCGTGGGCCGACGAAGCTAACGCCCGCCGCGCTCACGCTCGCATGATTGCCAATGTACTTGCCGTACTAAGTGTTGTCGCGGCGGTGGCCTTTACCGGCACAATCGTTGTGCTCAAGCTGCGCCGCCGCAAGCCCAAGCCGCTTTTCCAGGACGAATATTTCCGCGATGTGCCTTCGGCCGACCATCCCGCCGTGCTTTCGGCCCTCATGAGCTGGAACGAGGTGCCCGATCAGGCATATATCGCCACGCTCATGAAGCTCACTGACGACCGTGTGATCAAGCTGGAACAGGCGACCGTGACTAAGGCTAAGAAGGGTCTGTTGGGGCGTGAAAAAGAAGAGCAGACGTATCGCGTGACGGTGAGTGATGCGGGTTGGAAGTCGGCCAAGGGCATTGACCACATGGTGCTCAAGGTCTTCTTTGCCGGTGCTAAGCCCGACGAGAACGGTGACCGTTCGCGCACGTTCGACGAGCTGCAGCACTACGTCAAGCAGCACGCTACACCCGTGGGCGACAAGCTCGAGGACTATCAGAACACCGTTAAGGGCAAGCTGGCCGATAGCGAGTACGTTGCCTCGGACGGCATTGTCGCAATGGTGTTTTGCCTGGTTCTTGGTATTCTGATCGCCTGTATTCCCGCGGGATCCATCTTCTTTACCGACGGCGCACAGGCGAACATTATCGCCGCGGTTATCTCGGTGCCGATTGTGCTGGTGGGTATTGGCGTGGGCCTTACGTTCCGCCGCTTTACGCCGGAGGGCGCCGAGGTGGCGGCTCGCTGCAAGGCGCTCAAGCATTGGCTTGAGGATTTCACGCGCCTAAAGGAGGCCGTCCCCGGCGATCTGGTCCTGTGGAATAAACTTCTGGTGATGGGTGCGGCGCTGGGTGTTTCGAAGGAAGTCCTGCGTCAGCTTGCCGAGGCTGTTCCTCCCGAGGTGCGCGAGGCCGACGGTTTCTACGACAATTACCCCTGCTACTGGTGGTACTACCATCATTACGGTACCGAGTCGCCGCTCGATTCGTTCGACGGCGTGTATCACGAGAGCATCCGTGAGCTGGCATCGAGCTCCGACAGCTCGGGCGGCGGCGGAGGCGGCGGCTTCTCGGGCGGCGGAGGCGGCGGCGTCGGCGGAGGCGGCGGTGGAACGTTCTAACGGTCGTAAGCTATGGGATGGGCTTTTCTCGACAGCCGTCGGGGAAAGCCCATCCCTTTTTATGCGCTACCTACGAAGACTGTCCCCAACGACTAGTCACTGGGGACGTTCCTAAATGACTAGGTATGGCTGCTGGGCCTAGGCTGTTAGGTCGAGTTCGTAGAGGAAGCTTTCGCGCGGCATGTCGTGACGGCGCTCTTCGCGGTTGGCGCGGTGCGTGGCCGTGCGCTTAAAGCCGTGCAGTTCGTAGAACTTCCACGAGCAGTTGGAGTCGGTGTACAGGTGCGCCCTCGTCGCCCCGCGCGAGGACAGGTACGAGACTGCGGCGTCGAGCAACACCGAGCCAACGCCCAGGCCATGGACGTCGCGATCTACGGCAAGCAGCGTGACCTCGTTGTCGTGTGGTAACGGGCTGCTTTCGAGCAGGCGGTTGTTGGTTCGGATGGTTGCGCGCACAAACGAGAGATACTCGGCGCAGGCATCGGGCTCCAGCTCGCGCATTTGCGATAGCAGTGCGCGTTCGGTATCCAGCCAATGTTCCTTAACGGTGGCGCCGGAGCTCTGTCCCGCACGCGCGAGCGCAATGCCGCGCGCCTGACCGTCGATTACGGCAACCTGCGAAAACGTCGAAGACGAAAGGCAATAGGCGAGGTCGCACGCGGCCTCGAGGCGGTTGTACTCATCGTTATCCGAATTGTTATGCCAAAGCTGCTGCAGAATCAACGCGATGGCGTCGAAGTCTTCGGTATCAAACGGTCGGTAGAGAACCCGCGAGACCATGGTGCCTCTTTCTTTTGCGGATGCATATCGAGCACAGTTCTACCACGCTATTGGCATCTAATTATGGTGCCCCTGTGTTCCATGAACTCACCGTGCCCGGTGCCGTGCCCATCCCCTCCGCTCGCAAACTTTTTCTGCATATGCGCCCGTTGCGGGGTGCATCGATGCGCTCGATGCGCTACATTGAATCAGTATTTTCAATGCCGCTGCGCGAGCGCTGCAGATCGACGTATCACCGGCTCACAGAGCACGGCGGCGTACCAGACAGGAGGACTGCATGGGATCTGATGTGAAGATCGCACGCGCGTTGATCTCGGTTACCGATAAGACGGGCGTCGTCGATTTCGCACGGACGCTGGTCGATGACTTTGGCGTCGAGATCATCTCTACGGGCGGCACGGCTCGTGCCATCGAGGACGCGGGCGTCCCCGTAACCCCCATCGAGGAGTTCACGGGCTATCCCGAGATGATGGACGGCCGCGTTAAGACCCTGCACCCCAAGGTTCACGGCGCGCTGCTGGCCCGCCGCGATTCCGAGCAGCACATGCAGGAGGCTGCTCAGCACGGCATTAAGCTGATCGACCTGGTCGTCGTCAACCTGTACGAGTTCGAGAAGACCGTCGCCAACCCCGAGGTCACCTTCGCGGACGCCATCGAGCACATCGACATCGGTGGCCCCTCCATGCTGCGCTCTGCCGCCAAGAACGCCGCGAGCGTTACCGTCATCTCCGACCCGGCCGACTATGATGCCGTCCTGGCCGAGATGCGCGAGACCGGTGGCTGCACCACGCTTTCCACCC
Source organism: uncultured Collinsella sp. (assembly GCA_902490325.1). GTDB lineage: Bacteria > Actinomycetota > Coriobacteriia > Coriobacteriales > Coriobacteriaceae > Collinsella. The sequence continues at coordinate 8,688 of CABUDJ010000017.1, forward strand.
GTCGCCGCCTGCAGGTGAAGGTCTACCAGACCACCGCCGCCTACGACACAGCTATCTCCCGTTGGCTTGCCGCCCAGGCAAGCGACGTGGCGGACACCTCTGCCAAGCTCGAGATCTCGCTGGAGAAGGTCGACGACCTGCGCTATGGCGAGAACCCGCAGCAGAAGGCCACGGTCTATCGCTTTGCCGAGGGCTGCGAGAACACCGCGAGCTCTCAGTTCCCGCTTGTGGGCTCCGAGCAGATTCAGGGCAAGCCGCTCAGCTACAACAACTATCTGGACGCCGACGCCGCTTGGAACCTGGTCCGCGAGTTCGACGAGCCGGCCTGCGTGATCCTCAAGCATCAGAACCCCTGCGGTTCCGCCGTTGCCGAGGACATCACGGCCGCCTACGACCGCGCTTTCGCCTGCGATCCCAAGAGCGCCTTCGGCGGCATCATCGCCTGCAACCGCGAGGTTCCCTTTGAGTTGGTTGAGCACTTCGCCGACCAGAACAAGCAGTTCGTCGAGGTCATCATCGCCCCGAGCTATACCGCCGAGGCGCTCGAGCGCATGGCCAAGCGCCCCAACCTGCGCGTGCTGGCCACCGGCGGCGTGGACCACGGCGCCCAGGTGGAGCTGCGCTCCATCGACGGCGGCATGCTGGTGCAGGAAGTCGACCATGTGACCGAGGATCCCGCGACCTTTACGTTCCCCACCGACCGCAAGCCCACCGACGCCGAGATGGCCGAGCTCGAGTTTGCCTGGAAGGTCTGCAAGGGCGTTAAGTCCAACGCCATCCTGGTCTCCAAGGGTAAGGCCGGCATTGGCATGGGCCCGGGTCAGCCTAACCGCGTTGACTCTGCGCTACTTGCCTGCGAGCGCGCCGAGGACTTCTGCGAGCGCGAGGGCGTGGAGAAGGGCGGCTTTGCCTGTGCAAGCGACGCGTTCTTCCCGTTCCGCGACAATGTCGACGTGCTTGCTGCACACGGCGTGACCTGCATCATCCAGCCCGGCGGCTCCAAGCGCGACGACGAGAGCATCCAGGCTTGCAACGAGCATGGTATTGCGATGGTCTTCACGGGTGCCAGGCATTTCCGCCACTAAGTTCCGCCCTGGGACAAAATAATCTCTGCAAAAGACGGCTGCTCCGTTTGGAGGGCCGTCTTTTTGGTATAAGAGGACGGAATGACTAACACGAAAGGTATGACCATGCCCCAGATTGATGATGCCGAGCTGTTTGGCAATGCCGAGGATCAGCGTGCGTACGAGGACTTTTGCGCCAATCAGGAGGCGGTCGAGAAGTTCACGCTCGACAAGCCCGCGCTTGTCTGCCGTTGGCGCATGTCCAACAAAAAGGTGCCCATGCTCAACCGCCACATCCGCGCACTGTCCGAGCGCCTGGTGCAGGGCGAGCCGCTTACCCATAACATGCTCAGCTGGGCCAAACAGCACGTTGAGTGGTCGCTTGCCGAGGGCGATTACACCGCACATGACGGCGTGCTCATGCTGGTGATCGACGTCAACGGCAACGCCGCCATGACGGTGGGGGAGTACGAGCCGCTCGCCGATACGTCGGCCAAGGCGCTGCGCGCCCGCTCCGCAGAGGCCCGCTCCGAGGCCGACGAAACCGGCGTGGCGCCCGAGCTGCTCGCCGCCGTCAACAACGGCGAGCTTGCCTTTGTGGCGCCGGCGGACGAGTGCCTGTGCGGCACGGCGACGCTCATCGAGCAGCTGGCCCAGACCAAGGGCATCCCGGTCACGCGCGTAGACATTCCCGCGCAGCTTAAGGGCGCGCTGTTCCTAGTGAGCGACGAGCACGGCGTGGTCCCCGCGACCGAGACAGATGCCGCCGAGGCCGACGCCGCCACGGTCGCCTTCTTCGCCGAAGGCTACGAAAAGCTCCGTGCCCGCCGCTAAATGATTTTTCTGGGACGGGGATTAAAGAATCATTTTGGTCCCCGCCACCGCTGCGAGCGAAGGGCAAGCTAAACGCTTTCGTTCGCGAACAGTTCTGTCACCTTGGCACCGCGCGCGGTGCACACCTGCAGTTTCGCAGCCATAATGGTGGCAAGACAACCAAGAGGGGAGCGGAATCCATGGCGCTGATCTATATCGTTGAGGACGACGAGCCCATCCGTCGTGAGCTTGTCGACATCCTTGCCCGCGCTGGGTTTGAAATCGAGGCCTGCGAATCGTTTGAGCATGTCTCGCGCGATATTCTCGCCGCCGCACCCGACCTGGTGCTGCTCGACCTCACGCTTCCCGTCAAAGACGGCCAGCACATCTGCCATGAGGTCCGTCGCGAATCCGAGGTCCCCATCATCGTTCTCACGTCGCGCACGACCGAGATCGACGAGGTCATGGCCATGACGCTCGGCGCGGACGACTTTGTTCCCAAGTCCTACAGCGCGCGCGTGCTTGTGGCGCGCATCAACGCACTGCTGCGTCGCACCGCGGCGGCAGGCGAGCGCAGTACACTTGTCCACAAGGGGCTGGAGCTCGACCTCGCCCGCTCAATGGTCACCAACACGCAAACCGGCACTAGCACCGAGCTCACCAAAAACGAACTGCGTATCCTCTCACTGCTTCTGAGTCGCGCGGGCAAGATTGTTTCGCGCTCGGCCATCATGCAGGACCTGTGGGACTCCGACGCCTTCGTGGACGACAATACGCTCACCGTCAACATCAACCGCCTGCGCACCACGCTCGAAAAAATCGGCATCAAGGGGTATTTGACGACGCATCGCGGCCAAGGCTATTCGGTCTAGGGGCCGGCTATGTCGTTTGGCAAATTCTTTAAAGATGCGCTGCTTCCCGTCGCCGTGTGGACGTGCGGCGTGCTGCTGAGCTGCTTTGTGCTGACGGTCGCCGGTGCACCCGTTTCTATTGTGGTCGTGGCGGTCGGCGTGTCCTTTATCTTTGGTATGCTCGGCATCGTGGTCGAGTACGCGCGTCGCCGCCGTTTTCTGCGTCAGCTGGAGCGCGCGGCCGAGGAGCTCGAGAGCCCCGCATGGGTGCAGGAGATGGTGCAATGCCCGACCTATGCCGAGGGCGAGCTCGAGTACGAGGTCTTGCGCCGGGTGGGCAAAGCCGCTTGCGACGAGGTTGCCGAAGGCCGGCGTCAGACCGATGACTATCGCGACTATATCGAGAGCTGGGTCCACGAGGCCAAACTGCCCCTGGCGGCGGCTCATCTAATTTTGGAAAACCTGGATGGCAGCGAAGACGACCTGTCTCGTGTGGATGACCTGGGCCGTGAGTTGGCTCGCGTGGAGCGCTATATCGACCAGGCGCTGTACTACGCGCGTTCGGAAGTCGTGGAGCGCGACTACCTGATTCGCCGCTGGGATCTCAAGACCTTGGTGACGGGCGCGATTAAGGCCAACGCGCGCGAGCTCATCGCGGCGCACGTGGCCCCGGTGTGCGAGAACCTCGACTTTGAGGTCTTTACCGACGAGAAGTGGCTCGAGTTTATTCTGGGCCAGCTCATTCAGAACAGCATTAAATATGCGCGCGAGGACGGCGCAAAGATCGTGTTTTCGGGCGCGTTGCTGGACGAGGGCCTGGCGAGCGAACGCATCGAGCTCACCGTCGCGGACAACGGCTGCGGCGTGAGCGCGGCCGACCTGCCGCGCGTGTTCGAGAAGGGCTTTACCGGCGACAACGGCCGCACCACCAAGCGCGCAACGGGCATTGGCCTCTACCTGGTGGCGCGTCTGTGCTCCAAGATGGGTATCGATGTCACCGCGGCATCCGAGCCCGGCGAAGGCTTCGTCGTCACGTTTGCCTTCTCGACCAACAAATTCCAATACTTTGAGTAGTCGTCGCGGTGTAACGTCCCGGAGCGTCATTCACGTTAAGACAATTATCCCAAACGGGATAATTCCATCATGATGTGCTATGATTATCCCGTTTGGGATAATCATAGGGGATTAGCATGCAAGACTGGAATGAGCGAACGATTTTTGACCCAGCTGAACTCGGTGCATATTTGCGTGAGCGCCGGAAGAAGCTCGGTTATACCCAACGCGATGTGGCTGATTTCAACCAGTGCAGTTTGCGCTTTGTGAGCGAGCTTGAGCGTGGAAAGGCGGGTGCCAATCTTCGCCAAACCCTTCAAATCGCTAACAGCTTGGGGGTCGATTTGATCCTGAGGGAGAGGGGCGACGGCTCATGGCATTAAAGGTTTATCGTGAGTATCGGGGAACGTTTGAGCTGGTCGGAGAATTTGAGAGGGCCGACCCCGTAAACGAGACGTTTGCATATGATGAGGGATATCTTGAACGCGACGATGCTGCCGCACTCTCAGCTTCTCTTCCCTTGCGACATGAGCCATATGCCAGCAATGAGTTTTCGGCCTTCTTTTCGGGCATGCTTCCCGAGGGCCCGGTTCGGCATGAGCTGTCGATGCGTTTTCAAATCCCCCAGTCAGACTATTTATCGATGCTCGAGCGTTTGGGCGATGAGTGCGTTGGTGCCTTGAGGTTTCTCGGCGATGAGAAATCGAGCTACGATCCGGGCTATCGTCCTCTGCAAGACGAGGATTTTGAGGCACTTTCTAAGGCGGAAGTGTTTGAGATTGCAAATGATATGCAGGATTCGAGGCTGTCGTTGGCGGGCGCTCAGTCTAAAACCGGTTGGTTTTTACCGCGCGGTAAAGATGCAAAAAAGGCCGGGTCGGGGGATTGGATGCTGCCGCTCGGCTCTGCCCCCTCGACTCACATAGTCAAGATTGCTTCAACTAAACATCCGGATTTGCCGTTCAACGAATTAATTTGCATGACGGCAGCGTCTGCTGCTGGGCTTGAAATTGCCCGTTCAGAAGCTTCGGATACGATTCCTGGTGCGTTCTTTTCCGAGCGTTATGACAGAATCTGGAGCAATGAGCCGCCGTCGATGAGCGGATTCGATGTGCCTCTGAGGCTGCATCAGGAGGATTTTTGCCAAGCGGTTGGCTGGCCTTCGTATATGAAATACGAGACACGTCCCGATAGCTGCTATATGGCTCTTTGCGGCCGATTGATAAGAGAGCAATCGTCTAACGTAATTGCTGATACTCAAATGTTCGCTCGTCAGGTAATGGTCGATTATGCGTTGGGGAATTGCGACTCGCATCTCAAGAACCATTCGTTTCTTTATAGTCCGAGTTGGCGGGAAAAGAGGTTGGCCCCTGCATACGATATTGTTTGCACGACGATAATGGGATACGACCATAATCTTGGGATTGATATTGGGGATCACCGGGTGATCGATGGGGTGACTCCTGAAGATTTCGAATTCATGTCTCAAGATTTGCATCTGCCACTCAAGATGATCAAGAACATCGCGGCGGAAGTGGCTGAAGAGGTGTCTGCCCAGCTTGCAGAACTTGCCTCTGCAACCGGAGATTTGGGTCGGGTCGCTCTGAAAATTCAGACGGATTCCGTTGAGAGAATGAGGGTTCTGGAGCAATTCTCAGCCTAAAGCAAAGCGGGGCCACCGTAATGGTGGTCCCGCTCTTGGAAGACTTGGGCACGTGGGCTTGCGCTCCGCGATGCGTTAGGCGTACGTTTGCTACTTCACGACCAAGATGTCGCAGTCCGTATTGCGCAGCAGGAACGTCGAAATCGAACCCAGGAGCGCATACTTGATCGAGGACAGGCCGCGTGCGCCGCAGAGCACCAGGTCGGGCTTCACCACGTCGAGCATCTCGTCTTTGAGCGTCTCGCGAATACGGCCGGCGCGAATCATGACCTCGACCTCGGGAATATCGGGATTGGCCTTGGCCTCTTCGAGCTGCTTGGCGATGGAGTTCTTAAATGCCTCCTCCAGTCCGTTGACCAGATCGACCGGATAGGAACCAGCGCTCTCGAGTGCCGTGGAATCGATAACGTGGCCGATAATCAGCTTGGCGCCGTTGTTCGCGGCGACCTTGATGGCGCGTGCGAGCACAAAATCCTGCTGCTCAGTACCGTCGAGCGAAACAAATACCTTGGTGTAGCCCTCGTTCATGGTTTCCTCCTTGGTCTATCGCACGGGCGCGGGGCTCGTGCGTCGGGCGGGCGCGGATGCGTGGCCGCCGGACACTTTATCTTGTTGCAGTTATACCCAAGGATTTGGGTTTGACCGCTCGCAATTCTGTGAACGGGCGAGTTTTTTGGTAAGGGTAGGCGCAGGCGCGCCGCCAACGGTTGATAATGGGACATCGCCCGCACCGTCCGCAGAACAATATCGGCGGGTGTCTAACGAGGGGGTCCCTTTGGATATCATTGAGCTTCTAAAATCTGCCTTCATGGGCCTGGTCGAGGGCATCACCGAATGGCTGCCTGTTTCGTCGACCGGTCACATGATCTTGGTGGACGAGTTCGTCAAGATGAACGTGAGCGAGACGTTCTGGAATATGTTCCTGGTCGTGATTCAGCTTGGCGCCATTTTGGCCGTCTGCGTTTTGTTCTTCTACGACCTCAACCCGTTTTCTCCCAGCAAGGGCAAGGAGGGCCGTCGCGACACCTGGGTGCTATGGGGCAAGATTGTGCTCGGCTGCATTCCCGCCGCGGCGATCGGTCTGCCGCTTAACGACTGGATGGAGGAGCATTTCTACAATGCTCCCGTCGTGGCGTTGGCGCTCATTGTGTACGGCGTGCTGTTTATCGTGATCGAGAACTGGCGCGCGAACAAGCGCGACCAGGCTGCTCTTGCCGGTTCGTTTGGTTCGCGTGCTGTGGTGGCGGGCGGACGTCCCGCCGGTGCGCATTTTGCCGCGCCCGCTGCGACTGCCGCCGCAGACGATGACGATAGCTTGGACTTTGGCTCCATCACTACGCTCGAGGATCTGAGCTGGAAGACCGCGCTGGGTATCGGTTGCTTCCAGGTGCTTTCGCTGATTCCGGGCACATCGCGCTCCGGCTCCACGATCATCGGCGGCCTGCTTTTGGGCTGCACGCGTTCGGTGGCGTCCAAGTTTACGTTCTTCCTGGCCATTCCCGTCATGTTTGGCGCGAGTGCGCTCAAGCTGGTCAAGTACTTTATTAAGGGCGGCACGTTCGGCACCAACGAAATCGCCATCCTGGGCGTGGGCTGCGTCGTCGCCTTTGTGGTGTCGCTCATTGCCATCAAGTGGCTTATGGGCTTCGTGCGCCGTCACGACTTCAAGTGCTTCGGCGTCTACCGCATCATCCTGGGCATCGTGGTGCTCGCGTACTTCTTTGTCCTGGAGCCTATGCTCGGCCTGTAACTTGGTTGACGCTGCGCGGCGACCAGAGCGACAACTTGTCATTCAAAGGGGGTGGCATGACCAAAAGGTCTATGCCGCCCCCTTTTCATGCCAATTTGTTCGCTCTGGCCGCCGCTCGCTGCTGCCATGACATCGGTGGCCCCCCAATGCACCAAATCCGCTGGGGCGGGCCTGACGGTGGCGCACGGAGTCGTGGTGTGATTTGCGTCGGTGTCCGCGCGGCTCGGTATACTGGTACGGCTCAAACTATGGCGCCGCCCGCAGGCGCGCCGTCCGTCAGATGAGGAGTCGCCCATGACCCAGCCCCTGCCCTGGGAAAAGAACGCCGCGGTACCCGTACCGCCCGCGCCGGAACCCGTGCCGCTCGATGCATACACCGCCCCCGCTGCGCCGGAGCCCGAGCTCGTTCCGCTCGACATCTACGACGCTCCCGCGCCGGCGCCCAAGCCCGCCAAACCGCTCGTCGACATCGACAGCCTTAATCCCGCCCAGCGCGAGGCGGTCCTGTCCACCGAGGGCCCGTTGCTGGTGCTCGCCGGCGCCGGCTCGGGCAAGACCCGCGTCTTGACCTTCCGCATCGCACATATGCTCGGCGACCTGGGTGTTAAGCCTTGGCAGGTTCTTGCCATTACGTTTACCAACAAGGCCGCGGCAGAGATGCGCGAGCGTCTGGCGGCACTCATTCCCAGCGGCACCCGTGGCATGTGGGTGTGCACCTTCCACGCCATGTGCGTGCGTATGCTGCGCGAGGACGCCGACCTGCTGGGCTACACCGGCCAGTTCACCATCTACGATGACGATGATTCCAAGCGCATGGTGCGCGACATTATGCAGGCGCTCGGCATCGAGCAAAAGCAGTTCCCCATCAACATGATCCGCAGCAAGATCAGCTCGGCCAAAAACGCCATGATCGGCCCCGAGGACATGCTCAAATCCGCCGACAGCCCCAACGACAAAAAGGCCGCGCAGGTCTACTTGGAGCTGGAGCGCCGCCTGCGCGCTGCCAACGCCATGGACTTCGACGACCTGCTCGTGCGCACGCTCGAGCTGCTGCGCACCCGCCCCGAGGTGCTCGACAAGTACCAGGAGCGCTTCCGCTACATTAGCGTCGACGAGTATCAGGACACCAACCACGTCCAGTACGAGATCGCCAACCTGCTGGCCGCCAAGTACCAGAACCTCATGGTCGTGGGCGACGATGACCAGTCCATTTACAGCTGGCGCGGCGCCGACATCACCAACATCCTGGACTTTGAGAAGGACTTTAAAAACTGCAAGACCGTCAAGTTGGAGCAGAACTACCGCTCCACGGGTCATATCCTGAGCGCCGCCAACGCCGTGGTGCGCCACAACTCGCAACGCAAGGACAAGCGCCTGTTTACGGCCGAGGGCGACGGCGAGAAGATCCAGGCCTTCCAGGCGAGCGATGAGCGCGACGAGGGCCGCTGGATTGCCGGCGAGATCGAAAAGTTGCACTCCAAGGGCACGAGCTACGACGATATCGCCGTCTTCTACCGAACCAATGCCCAGTCGCGTATCCTCGAAGATATGTTCCTGCGCGCGGGCGTGCCCTACAAGATCGTCGGCGGCACGCGATTCTTCGACCGTGCCGAGATCCGCGACGTCATGGCCTACCTCAAGATGATCGTGAACCCGGCCGACGAAATGAGCGTCAAGCGCGTCATTAACACGCCGCGCCGCGGTATCGGCTCCACCTCGATTCAAAAGATCGAGCAGCTGGCGCGCGATAACCGCTGTTCGTTCTTCCAGGCCTGCGAGATCGCAATGGCCGAGACGGGCATGTTTAGTGCCAAGGTGCGCAACGGTCTGTCAAGCTTTGTGTCGCTGGTGCGCGAGGGCCGTCGCATGGACGGCGAGCTCAAGGATGTCGTCGAGATGATTGTCGATAAGACGGGGCTGCTGCAGGCGTTCCGCGCCGAGGGCACCATGGAGTCCGAGAGCCGCGCCGAGAACATCCAGGAATTCCTGGGCGTCGCCGCCGAATTTGAGGAGACGCACGAGGATATCGAGGGTACGCTCGAGAGCTTGGAAGAGCTGCGCGCGGCCGGTGTTGCCGACGTGCCTGCCGGCGCCGAGTCCGAGCCCGTCGTGGTGAGTGCGCCCGCGCCCGAGCCGGGGCCGTCCGCGCCCGCGTCTTCGTTTGAGGCGCTCGTCGGTGCTCGCGACGCCGCGGGCACCAATCCGCTCGATAGTCTGGCCGCTCCGGCGCTCTCGCCGCAGGATGCCCTGGCTGCCGCCATCGCAGGCAACGCGTATGCCGCGCCGACGGAGATGCCAGCGGGTGCTGTGCATGCCGACGAGATCGAGCGCACCTACGGTCCGCTCACCTGTAAGGCGCTGCCGGCACTCATGGAGTGGCTGGCCCTGCGCTCCGACTTGGATTCCCTGGCCGGCGAGACGCATGCCATCACCATGATGACCATCCACTCCGCCAAGGGCCTGGAGTTCCCGGCGGTGTTCGTGGCCGGCATGGAGGAGGGTATCTTTCCACACGTGCACGACTTTGGCGGCAGCGATGACCCGGGCAAGCTCGAGGAGGAGCGTCGCCTGGCCTACGTCGCCATCACGCGCGCCCGTAAACGCCTGTTCCTGACCTATGCGGCCACGCGTCGCACCTACGGCTCGACTTCTGCCAACCCGCGCTCGCGCTTCCTCAACGAGATTCCGTTTGAGGACATCGAGTTTAGCGGCATCGGTTCTGCCGGTTTTGAGGGCACGGGCTGGGAGAAGCGCGGCGACCGTCACGGCACCTTTGGATCGGGCATGGGCTCGGATATGTATGGCGGCAAGGTGTTTGGCTCGCGTACGCGCTCGACGGGCGGCTCTGGCTCGCGCGGCGGGTCGAGCTTCGACGATTTCTTTGGCGGCAGCAGTTACGGGACCGAGCGCCATCGTGGGGTTTCGCCCGACGCCGGCCGCGTTGCCTCGACCTTTGGCTCGGGCGCGCCGCGAGCCAAAAAGCCGTCGTCCAAGGTGTCGCCGACGGTGGAGCGCAAGGTCGATCGCGCTAGCGCGTCGCAGGACTTTGCCGCGGGCGATACCGTGAGCCACAAGACCTTTGGCACGGGTACCGTGATCTCGGTCGCCGGAGACATGATCGAGGTCCAATTCGAAAAAACCGGCCAGACCAAAAAGCTAATGAAAGGTTTTGCACCGATCGTCAAGCTGTCGTGATCCCGGCGGACCTGGGCGGGCGTATAGGGCAACATCGCCTGCTCGGGCAGTCCTGCGCAAGACGGAGGCCACATTAAGTGGCCTCCTTTGCGTGCGGAACTCGCGATCGATGTTGCCCTATACGCCCGCCCAGGTCCTTGGGTAACGTTGCTTGCGAACGTCGCTCTGCTCGTTCGCTTTTTGGTCTGGAGAGCCGGGTGGGCTGATAGATAAATAGATGTGAGTAGGGGCTCTCCCGTACATGGACGGGGGAGCCTCTTGTTGCGTTTTGGATTGTTTCTTATGGCTTCAGGGATTGAGCAATTTATACGATTCAGTATAATTTCAGATATATACTAAAATGTAACTAAAATGAAAATGGTGATTGGACATGCTGCTAAATTGTCTCCCAAAAAGACTCTTCTCTTTAGAGCTCTCCATCGACCCGGAGCCAATTGAGATGCAGATTCCTCGCATGTATCTTGAGCGGTATTCGCTTCGCTTGGCACGGCTCGGCATGTCTGAGCAAGGCCGTTTTATTGTTGCCGAACCAAAAGAACTGCCCAGTGTCATTTCGGCGCGAAATCTCGTCAATGCAGTGCGCAAGATAGATGCTCGCCCGGTGGCAATTTGCTGGGATGCTATGGATTTAGGCTTTATGCGCGCGCTTTCTTCGGAGGGGATCGCATATATCCGAGATGAGCGAAATGCGTTTCTGCCGTTTATCGGTGCTGTTATTTCCGATGAGGTGCTGGGTGCTTCTCCCGCTGCTCCGCTTTCGCCCCAATCTCAACGAATCGTCCTAAATCTCATCGCGGGACGATGGGTTGACTGCTCCGCCGGCGACCTAGCGCGTCTGTGTGGCAAAAGCGCGGCAAGCGTCAGCGGCTATCTTTCGGAAATCGCCGCTATTGCTCCTGGGCTAATCGCACGGGACGGCAAAAAGCGTGTGCTGTCCGATGCCGATTTGTCGACCGAGGCACTGTTAAATGGGTTTGAGGACTATCTTCGCACGCCAGTTTTAGAGCGAATCCGGCTCAAGAAGGTTATCGAGAGAACAGAGCTACGTGCCGTCGATGCACTACTTTCCGGCGTGTCTGCACTTAGCTATATGTCCGACCTTGCTCATAATGATTCTGTCCCAACCGTTGCTCTCGAAAAGAATCAGGTAGATACCTTAAGAGGGCATATGGGCGACAGATGGTTGGAGGCCCAGTGGTACGAACCGGCCGCTATCGAGATTGAGATCTGGTCGTATCCCGTGGACGCGCCGTCCGATATTAGTTTTGACACGACGGGTTTGCAGTGTGTCGACCCGCTTTCCTTATACGTTGCTTGCGCAAAAGCAGATTACAAAGAAGATCGTCTGCTCGACGCGGTCGAACAGCTCAGGAGGACGATATGTCAAAAGTGAGAGGAATAGAGCGATTTGCCGATGCCATGAGCGGCTGTAAAGGCGGTTACGTCCTTATTGGTGGGGGAGCCTGCAGCGTTCTGTTTGACAATGAGGGCGATTCGTTTAGAGCTACTGAAGACTTGGATGTCGTCGTAATTGTTGATGGGGAAGGCGTTGAATTTGCCACTGCATTATGGGCATTTATCAAAGCTGCCGGATATGAGACTGGAAAAGTCGGCGATGGAAAGTGCACTTACTATCGGTTCTGTTTGCCCGAAGGATCAAGGCAAGTCCTAGACTATCCCGGCCAAATTGAGTTATTTGCCCGACATCCTGATTTTGTGCTCGAAGACGAAACGAGCGAAGTGGCACCTCTTTCCTTTGACGGGGCCGTATCAAGTCTCTCGGCAATTATCCTCGACGATGGCTACTACGAATTTATTCGCGACAACGCAACGAACGTAGAGGGCATTACGTTGCTCGATGCACTCCATATCATTCCCCTCAAGATGCGTGCGCACATTGATATCAACAGAAGTTATGAAGAGGGACGTCGTTGCAACAACATTGATCGGCGGAAGCACCGTTCGGATGTTGCTCGACTTGCCGGCTTGTTGTCGTCCTCGGCGCGTTTGGAGCTAACGGGGCAAATGAGGGTTGATGCGGAGGATTTTCTTACGAACTTTGCTTCGTATGTAAATCGGCAGACCAACCGTAAGGAAAGGGCGCGACTTCAGGACACCTTATCGTTTCTCGAAAAGGTCTACCTATAGGCACCTTGATTCGTTATGTATAGCAGGGGCTCTTCCTTTGATGAACGGAAGAGCCCCTTGTTGCGTTTTGATTGTTGTTGCTAGGCGGAGGCGCCCCGTCCCGGCGAGCGCTTGGGGACCGGTGACCTACAGGTGGCTGATGATCAGTTCCATCTTGCCTTCGAGGTCAATGGAGCTGACGGTGCTCGGGGCCAGCAGGTGGCTTCCCTTGTGGACGGGGTTGCCGCAGACGGTGCCCTCGCCGTCGATGACCGACAGGCACATGAAGGGCCAGCGCTGGTTGAGGGTCTTGCTGCCGTCGACGCGCACGCGATCGACGGTGTAGCAGGGGTTGGACTCGAGCTCGGTCACGCCGTCGACCTCGGGCGCGGACACGGTGCCGTCGGTCGGAGCCTGAACATCAAAGTCGATGCAGTCGAGGCTCTGCTCAATGTGAAGTGGGCGTAGCTTGCCGTCGGTGCCAGGGCGGTCGTAGTCGTACAGGCGATATGTCACGTCGCTCGACTGCTGCGTCTCCAAAATGAGCGTGCCGGTCTTGATGGCGTGGACGGTACCGGAATCAATCTGGAAAAAGTCGCCCTTGTGAATCGGCAGCACGTTGAGCATGTCGTCCCAGCGGCCGTCCTCGATCATACGCGCGGCCTCGGCGCGGTCGTGCGCGCGCTGTCCGACGATGATCGTGGCGCCGGGCTCGCAGTCCAGTACATACCAGCACTCGGTTTTGCCCAGGCTGCCGTTTTCGTGCTCGGCGGCGTACTCGTCATTGGGATGGATCTGGATCGAAAGGTCGTCCTTGGCGTCTAGAATCTTAATGAGCAGCGGGAACTCCTTGCCCTCGCAGTTACCAAAGAGCTCGCGGTGCTCGGCCCACAGCCACGAAAGCGTGTGACCGGCGTACGGGCCCTCCGCGATCTGGCAGTCGCCGTTGGGGTGGGCCGAGATAGCCCAACACTCACCGATGGGACCCTCGGGAATGTCGTAACCAAATACGGTCTCCAGCTGGCGACCGCCCCAGATCTTCTCGTGGAAGATCGGCGTGAGTTTAATCAAATCGGACATGTGCATACTCCCATAAGGTTGTGCGGGTGCCGCGTAAGACAGCTCAAAACGAGCACCCACCGGATTACAAAACTAGGCCAGCGTTACGTTGTGCAGCTCAAAGCGGTCGCCTACGTTGTGCGAGACAGAATATTCAAACGCGGTGCCGCTATCCAAGAAGCCAATCTGGTTGAGTTCGAGCAGGGGAGAGCCGGGTTTGGTATCCAGGCGCTCAGCCTCTTCTTCAGTTGCCGCGACAGCGCGAATGGTACGGTGGAAACTCGAGATCTTGAGTCCGCACTGCTCGCGGATGAAGCTGTAGACCGACGCGTACAGGTCTTTTTTCTTAAGACCCGGAATCAGCTCGAGTGGCATATAGGTGTACTCAATAACGATGGGCTGACCATCGACCTCGCGTACGCGCACGATGTGATAGGCAAAGTCGTCTTCGGCCATTCCCAGCTGGGTCGCAACCTCTGCCGGCGGATTGACGATCGAGAAATCGTAGACCACCGAGGTCACTTTCTCCCCGCGATGCTCGTACGAAAAGCCTTGGGCACGGTCGTTCTTGCCTTGGAAAAACACCTGGCCGGGAAGCCCCGCCGTGTCCTTGACGTAGGTGCCCGATCCGCGCCGGCTGGTAATAAGGCCTTCCTCGGTGATCTGCTCAATCGCGCGCTTGACGGTGATCTTGGAAACGCTATACAGCTCGCAAAACTCTACGACGGTGGGCAGTTTGTCGCCCGGCTTAAGGGAGCCGTCCTCGATGCTTCGACGGATATCTGCAGCTATCGCCTCGTATTTGGGAATCATGCAATCCTCCCTTCATATTTGCGTTGATATAAAGAGAGTATACCTACTTAAAAAGCATCCATATGGCTTTCATCAAAGAAGTTCGATAAAGAAAAATAAAAAAGACGCTTTACATAATAAATTAGAGCGCTATAGTTACAGACAACAAGCGAGATGCATTGGCGTTTGCTTGTGCTGTTTGGGGACGGATTTGTTTTGGCGGGCAGGGTATCCAGATACCTGGTGCGCGCCCGCGCCGGATTGCCTGCCAAAGCAAGCCCGTCTCCAACCGAAAGCTCTAGACACGAAAGCGAGGACTTTGATGGCTCAGTATCAGCTGCCCCGTGACTTCTTCTTTGGCGCTGCTATGTCCGGCCCGCAGACTGAGGGTCAGTGGAACCAGGGCGGCAAGCTCGAGAACCTGTGGGATACCTGGTCCATCCAGGATCTGGGCTCGTTCTACAACTGCGTTGGCTCTTACGCCGGCAATGACTTTATGGCCAAGTACCAGGAAGACCTTCGCATTTTGAAGGACTTGGGCCTGGATACCTATCGCACTTCCATCCAGTGGAGCCGTCTGCTCGATGCCGACGGCAACCTCAACGAGGAGGGTGCTGCGTGGTATCACGAGTTGTTCCGCGCCTCTCGCGAAGCCGGCCTGGAGCCGTTTGTCAACTTGTACCACTTTGACATGCCCACCTACCTTTTTAACCGTGGCGGCTGGGAGAGCCGTGAGGTTGTCGAGGCTTACGCACATTACGCCGACGTCGCCTTCCACGAGTTTGGCCAGGAGATCAAGTACTGGTTCACCTTTAACGAGCCCATCGTCGAGCCCGAGCAGCGCTATCAGGAGGGCGTGTGGTTCCCGCAACTCCACGACTTCAACCGTGCTCGCACCGTGCAGTATCACATCTCGCTGGCACATGCGCTGGCCGTGGCCAACTATCGTAAGGCCTATGACGAGGGCGCCGTTCGCGCTGATGCCAAGATCGGCATGATCAACTGCTTTACCCCGGTCTACACCAAGGAGAACCCCAGCGAGGCAGACCTCGAGGCTGTGCGTATGACCAGCGGCATCAACAATCGCTGGTGGCTTGACCTTATTACCAAGGGCGAGCTTCCTGCCGACGTGCTCGACAGCCTGGCCGAGGGCGGCGTTAAGCTTCCGTTCCGTGCCGGCGACCAAGAGATTCTTAAGCAGGGTGTTGTCGACTGGCTCGGTTGCAACTACTACCACCCCACGCGCGTTCAGGCGCCGGCGAGCAAGATCGACCAGTACGGTCTGCCGCACTTTGCCGACGAGTACGTGTGGCCCGACGCCGTTATGAACGAGAGCCGCGGCTGGGAGATCTACCCGCAGGGCCTCTACGACTTTGGCATGGACTGCGCTAAGAACTACCCCGATCTTGAGTGGTTCGTTTCCGAGAACGGCATCGGCATCATGGACGAATACAAGAACCGCGATGCCGAAGGAACCATCCAGGATGACTACCGCGTCGACTTTGTGCGCCAGCACCTGGAGTGGGTTGCCAAGGCAATCTCCGAGGGCGCCAAATGCCGGGGCTATCACTACTGGGCCGTCATCGATAACTGGTCTTGGGCCAATGCCTTTAAGAATCGTTACGGCTTTGTCGAGGTCGATCTGATGGATGGCTATAAGCGCCGCCTTAAGAAGTCGGCAGCCTGGCTCAAACAGGTCGCCACGACCCACGTGGTTGATTAGCGACCGGGCGAACGCCCAGACCGCGCGCCGCCGCGCGCAACACATGGCACATCTGGTGGCAGAGGGCGACAGACCACCGTGCGCATAGGAAAAGGCCGGATTTGAAAGTTAGGAGCAATCATGGCCAGTGACAACGGAAAGAGTTTCCTCGACAAGTTTGCCGAGGTCTCTGCGAAGGTGGGAAACCAGGTTCACCTGCGTTCCCTGCGTGACGCCTTCGCGACCATCACGCCGCTCTATATCCTTGCGGGTATCGCGGTTCTCATTAACAACGTCGTGTTCCCTCTGTTCCCGCTCGATGCGGCGGGCCTTGCCAACCTTCAGACGTGGGGTTCGGCAATTACGCTGGGCACCCTCAACGTCTCTGCCATTATCTTGGCCGGATTGATTGGCTACAGCCTCGCTAAGAACAAGCGTTTCGATAACCCGCTCGCTTGCGTGGTCGTCGCTATCTCTGCTTTCGTCATCATGATGCCGCAGCAGATCACCGCCTCGCTTGCCGCCACGAGCCCGCTGCTCACCGACAAGATCACCTCCGCCGAGGTCACGGGCGCCCTTTCGACTGCCAACACCGGCACCAACGGTCTGTTCTCGGCTATTATCATCGCCCTGCTTTCCGTCTCGCTCTTCATCAAGATTTCTGGCGTCGAGAAGCTCAAGGTTAAGCTGGGCGAGGGCGTGCCTCCCGCGGTCTCCAACTCCTTCAACGTCATGATCCCGATGCTGCTCAACCTCGCAATCTTCGCTCTTGCCGCAGCCCTGCTCGCCGTGTGCGCCGGCACCGATCTGTGCGCCATCATCTCCACGTGCATCTCCAACCCGCTCAAGAACATCATGAACGCCGGTCCGTGGGCTGTTATCCTCATCTACACCCTTGCTAACCTGCTGTTCTGCGTCGGTATTCACCAGTCCACCATCTCTGGCGCTACCGTCGAGCCGATCCTGACCATGCTCATCGTCGACAACATGGCTACCTTTGCCGCCGGTGGCACCATCCAGCCCGATCACTACATGAACATGCAGATCGTTAACAGCTTCGCCCTCATCGGCGGCTCGGGCTGCACCCTCATGCTTCTGCTCGACACGCTCCTGTTCTCCAAGAACAAGGCTTCCGAGACCGTTTCCAAGATGGCTATCCTGCCTGGTCTGTTCAACATCAACGAGCCGGTTATCTACGGTTACCCCATCGTGTACAACCTGCCGCTCATGATCCCGTTCGTCCTTCTTCCCGATCTGTTCATCGGCATCACCTATGGCCTTACCTGCGCAGGCATCATCAGCCCCTGCATCGCCCAGGTGCCCTGGACCATGCCTCCCGTCATCAATGCCCTGCTCGCTACGGGCTTTGACTGGCGCGCCGGCGTGTGGCAGGCTTTCGAGATTGTCATTGGCATGGCCGTCTACCTGCCCTTTATGAAGATTTCCGAGAAGGCAATCGCCAAGCAGGAGGCTCTCGCCGAGTAGAACGCCTAACGTTCGTCCCTTTCACCTTTGCGGGCGCCGGTACGCGGTGCCGGTGCCCGCGGCTCTCTCCCTTGCGTAAAGATACAGGGGAGCGGGCACAATAGCCGCAAGGAATACAACCAGTTGTCGTCTGCGCGCCGCGCAGTTATAAGGAGGAAACCATGAAGAAGATCATGCTCTGCTGCAATGCCGGCATGTCCACGAGCCTGCTGGTCCAGAAGATGCAGGCCGAGGTTGCAAACCGTGGTCTGGATATTGAGGTCGAGGCTCGTCCCATGAACGAGGCCCACGATCACCTGGACGAGTGCGACATGTTGCTGCTTGGTCCGCAGATCGGCTACACCAAGGGCGATTTTGAGAAGGAGGCCGCCGGTCGTTTTCCGGTCGAGGTCATCAACATGGTCGACTACGGCCGCATGAACGCTGCCGGCATCATCGACCACTGCGTCAGCGTGATGGGCTAGGTGCTCCGCATGGAGGATATGAACGAACTGCAGATGACCTGCTTCGAGATCATCAGCTACGTCGGTACCGCCAAGAGCATGTACATCAATGCCGTGCAAAAGGCCAAGGAGGGCGATTTTGACGCCGCCGAGGAGCTTATCAAGCAGGGCGACGAGGCCTATAACGGTGGCCACGATGTTCACATGGGGCTTCTGAAGAAGGAGGCCAACGGCGAGCGTAACGGCGAGGCCCCGTTGATTCTGCTGCATGCCGAGGACCAGATGGCCGGTACCGAGACCATGCGCGTCATGGCGACGGAGCTCATCGAGATTCACAAGCAGCTGCAGGTACTTCAGGCCTAGTCGGCGTTATCGCCGCGATGGACCGTGCGGTCCAACAGACAACACAGTCCCTTTGACGGGCGCCGGGAGTCTCCGCCTCCCGGCGCCTTTATATTTGGGGAAGGTCTTGCGCGACCTATTAAGCGACCATTCGCGCTTCCCCAGATAAAACCTGCCAAAACAAACCTGTCCCTTTTTGGTAGGTTTTTGCCTTGGGAGCGGTACCATACAGGCAATGTTTAAACGAGAAAGGTGGGCTCCCATGGAACCTAAGCAGTACTACATCGGCATCGACGTCGGCGGCACTTCGGTTAAGGAGGGCCTGTTCGACGAGGACGGAAACCTGCTGGCCAAGGCCAGCGTGCCCACGCCTCCCATCGTTGACGCTGCGGGCTTTGCCGCGGTGACCGAGGCTATCGACCAGGTGGTCGCCAAGGCGCAGATTCCGCGTGCCTTTGTGGCAGGCATTGGCCTGGCCGTTCCGTGCCCCATCCCGGCGTCGGGCGATGCCAAGGTCAAGGCCAACATTGCCATTAACCTGCCCGAGCTGAGGGTCGCCATTCAGGAGCACTGCCCCGATGCGGTCGTTAAGTATGAGAACGACGCCAACGCCGCTGCCATGGGCGAGGCCTGGCTCGGCTCTGCCAAGGGTGTACAGAACGTGGTGATGGTCACCATCGGTACCGGCGTGGGCGGCGGCGTTATCGTCAACGGCGACGTGGTGTCGGGCGTTGTGGGTGCCGGCGGCGAGATCGGCCACATGTGCCTGAATCCGGCTGAGGAGCGCACCTGCGGCTGCGGCGGCCATGGCCACCTGGAGCAGTATTCCAGCGCCACCGGTGTGGTGAGCAACTACCTTGCCGAGTGCAAGAAAGCGGGCGTCGAGCCCATCGAGCTCACCGGCCCCTCCGATTCCAAGGACGTGTTCCAGGCCTGCCGCGAGGGCGATAAGCTCGCGCTTGCCGCGGCCGATACCATGGCCGACTATCTCGGCCGTGCCCTGGCGCTTATTGCCAACGTGGTCGACCCCGAGATGTTCCTCATCGGCGGCGGCGCGTCCGCTTCGGCCGATGTCTATCTCGACAAGGTTCGCGAGCACTTTAAGCAGTACGCGCTTTCCGCCTCGCGCGAGACGCCCATTAAGGTCGCT
Source organism: uncultured Collinsella sp. (assembly GCA_902490325.1). Lineage (GTDB taxonomy): Bacteria > Actinomycetota > Coriobacteriia > Coriobacteriales > Coriobacteriaceae > Collinsella. The sequence goes on from CABUDJ010000017.1 coordinate 28,177, forward strand.
TCGCTCGGCAACGACGCCGGCATCATCGGTGCCGCATACGTAGCCCTGCGCGCCGCCGGTAAATAGCTGGTGCAAGGGGGTCAGGTTACTTTGCACCAACATGGTGCAAAAGGGACGGCCTTGGCCCCCATGCCTGCCCCAAATTGTGCCGTGCCCCTTCCGTCTGCGAAGGCTCGGCGCCAGCGTGCTACCATAGCTACGTCCAAGTACACATATCAAGTGGAGGATATCCATGGCAAACGTTCTTGTCTTTGGTCACCAGAACCCCGATAACGACGCCATCATGAGCGCCGTCGCCCTGTCCCAGCTGCTCAACCAGGTTGAGTATGCCGGCAACACCTACGAGGCCTGCGCCCTTGGTCAGCTTCCGGCGGAGTCCGCCAAGCTGCTCGCCGACGCCGGCATTGCCGAGCCCCGCGTGATTGAGTCCGTCGAGGCCGGTCAGCTCGTCGTCCTCACCGACCACAACGAGTCCGCCCAGTCCGTCGCCGGCCTTAAGGACGCCACGGTCTTTGGCGTCGTCGATCATCACCGCATCGGCGATTTCGAGACCGCCGGCCCGCTGCACTACATCTGCCTGCCCTGGGGCTCCAGCTGCACCATCGTCACCAAGCTCGCCGACGTGCTCGGCGTTGAGCTTTCCGACGTCCAGGCCAAGCTGCTGCTCTCGGCCATGATGACCGACACGCTCATGCTCAAGAGCCCCACCACCACCGATGTCGACCGCGCCGTCGCCGCCAAGCTCGGCGAGCAGGTGGGCGTCGACCCGGTCAAGTTTGGCATGGAGGTCTTCCTTACCCGCCCGTCCGGCTCCTTCACCGCTGCCGAGATGGTCGGCAACGACATCAAGATGTTCGAGCCCGCCGGCAAGAAGCTGCTCATCGGCCAGTACGAGACCGTCGACAAGAGCCGTGCGCTTGGCATGATTGACGAGATCCGCGAGGCCATGCGCGCCTACGCCGCCGAGAAGGGTGCCGACGGCATTGTCCTGTGCATCACCGACATCATGGAGGAGGGCTCGCAGGTCCTGCTCGAGGGCGAGACCGAGGCTGCTCAGAAGGGCCTGGGCATTGCCGACGAGCACGACGGCGTCTGGATGCCGGGCGTCCTCTCCCGTAAGAAGCAGGTCGCTGCCCCCATCATGGCCGCCTGCTAGGTTTAGTTGACCGAACGCCACGACCGGATCGCGGACGCCCCGCGCTCCGGTCGTTTTTTGTGCATGCGCCGCGTCGTCTCTTGGACAGGCGTGCCCGTGCCGTTGAGCAAATAATGTTCAACCTGTGGTTCCGCTTTTCGGCCACGCTTGCGCGCTTGTCGTGCAGGGTAGGCTAGATGCAAGCGTAATACGTTAGAGCGCGGCGCCGCCACTTGGGCGGGCCGTGCTTTTTTAAGACGGGAGCTTTCCCGTGAAAGGAGCCGCCCATGGCAGCAACTGAGCAGCTGTTCAACGTTCGTGAGCGCAAGCGCTTTGAACGTCACGACATTTGGGAGCGCATCGCCGAGAACGGCACGATTTCCGCCGCCGTCATGGTCTTCGCCGCCATCGCCGCCGTCATTTGCGCCAATACCGATGCCTACGAGGCCATCCATCACTTTTTGGAGACCCCGCTGTATGTGGGTCTGGGCAACCTTACGGCCGGTCTCACCGTCGAGCTATTCGTCAACGACTTCCTCATGGCGATCTTCTTTTTGCTGGTGGGCATTGAGCTTAAGTACGAGATGACGGTCGGCGAGCTCAAAAACCCGCGTCAGGCCATGCTTCCCATGCTGGCGGCCGTGGGCGGCGTCGTCGTTCCCGCCTGCATCTATCTGATCTTTAACCATGCCGGCGCGCACAACGGCTGGGCCATTCCCATGGCAACCGATATTGCCTTTGCGCTGGGCGTGCTGTCGCTTTTGGGCAACCGTGTGCCCAACGGCGTGCGCGTGTTCTTCTCGACGCTCGCCATCGCCGATGACCTCATTTCCATCGCCGCCATCGCCATCTTCTACGGTCAGAGCCCCAATCCGTTTTGGTTGGGCGCCGCCGCGCTTGTGACCTGCGCGCTCGTGTGGCTCAACAAGACGCAGCATTACCGCCTTGCCCCGTATTCGGTACTGGGTCTGCTGTTGTGGTTCTGCATGTTCAAGAGCGGCGTGCACGCTACGCTCGCCGGCGTCATCCTGGCCTTCACCATTCCGGCCAAGTGCGGCGTCAAGCTCGATAGCCTTACCGATTGGCTGGGCGAGTGCCTGCCGTTGCTCGACGACCGCTACGACGACGAGGCGCACATCCTGGGCCAGCATGACTTTACCGTCTCGACCACCAAGGTCGAGCGCGTCATGCACCGCGTGACCCCGCCGCTCATCCGCATGGAGCGCCTGATCTCCACGCCGGTCAACTTTGTGATCCTGCCGATCTTTGCGTTCGTCAACGCGCAGGTTCGCTTAGTGGGCGTGGACATGAGCACGCTGCTCACCGATCCGGTGACGCTCGGCGTGTACTTTGGCATGCTGCTGGGTAAGCCGATTGGCATCTTTGGCATGACGTTTGCCCTGGTCAAGCTCAAGGCCTGCGAGCTGCCGCATAACGTCAACTGGCACATGATCGCCGGCGTGGGCATTCTGGGCGGCATCGGCTTTACCATGTCGATTCTCATCAGTGGTCTTGCCTTCCCGACGGCTCAGTTCGAGGTTCTGGCTGCCAAGGCCGCCATTCTTGCCGGTTCGGTCACCGCGGCCGTCCTCGGCATGATCTACATGAGCGTGGTCTGCAAACACCCCGCGCCCAAGGACGAGTAAGAGCGCGAAAACCGGCTCCAGAACCGATTCGGGCGCGTTCAAAATGCGGATTCGGGCGGTGCTTGCCGCCTGCCAGACACGCCAGTGGTCAAAAAACGCCGTTTGTGAGTACTGTCACAAACGGCGTATCATTTTAGGTGCGGAAAATAATGAACAAAGTTATAAGAACTGTACGTTAATGAGTGACCATCGACTTCCAATTTGGCGCTAGCTGACGGTGATTAGGAAGTTTCAAGGGTCGCGCGCGCAGACGTGGTGTAAGAGTGTCCTGAGGTCCGTCGCTGCAAGTCC
>CABUDJ010000018.1 GCA_902490325.1 uncultured Collinsella sp.
CATCCTCTGGACCGTGTCCCGCTCGTGCCTCGTGAGCCTTCCGTAGGCCCTCGGGACCGCCCTCGCGGGGCCACTCTTCTTCTTTCCGGACATGCCGTCCTCCGATCTCCCGGGGCCGGCCGATCCGGCCCTCAGGGTATCGGGTTCCCACATTCATCCGCACATGTGCGGATGAATGTGGGAGGTGTTCGGATAAAGTCGATAATCAAGGATACACAGGTTCAGATGGGGCTTTGATGCATGGGTGGTCTGTTGTTGTGCAAATGGGTATCATACTGTGGTTATTGCATCGACTCTGTGATGCATGTTTGTACGTTCCCGGCGGTCGGTTTGCCAGAAGCGCCCCGTCGGTTGTTCCAGACCCGTTTCGAAGAAAGGAAACCACACTAACCTATGGCAGCTAAAAAATCATCTCCCTTGAAGATCATCCCGCTCGGCGGCCTTGACGGCATCGGCAAGAACATGACGGTCTTCGAATGCGGCGACGACATGGTGCTCGTCGACGCCGGCCTCATGTTCCCGGATGACTCCCAGCCCGGTATCGACCTGGTGCTTCCCGACTACACCTATGTTCTGGAGAACGAGGAGAAGCTCCGCGGTATCATCGTCACCCACGGCCACGAGGACCACACCGGTTCGCTTCCGTATCTGCTGCAGGACCTCAACAACAAGGTGCCCATCTTTTCGAGCAAGCTGACGCTTGGCTTTATCGAGGGTAAGCTTTCTGAGTTCCGCATCCGCGCACCCAAGTTCCGCGAGGTCAAGGGCGGCAGCCATGTCAACCTCGGCGGCATCTCGCTCGACTTCTTCTCGATGACGCACTCCATCCCCGGCGCTCTGGGCGTGTTCATCCGCACCAATCAGGGCACCGTTATGCACACCGGCGACTTTAAGCTCGACCAGACGCCCATCGACGGCGTCACGCCCGACTATGCCGCTATCAGCCGCTTTGCCAAGCAGGGCATCGACCTGTTGCTGTCCGACTCCACCAATGCCACGGTTCCCGGCTTTACCAAGTCCGAGGCCGAGGTTGGTCCCAACCTGCTGCATGCCATCAAGAACGCCCCGGGTCGCGTGTTCGTCGCTTCGTTCTCGAGCCATATCCATCGTTTGCAGCAGATCTGCGATGCCGCCCGCAAGTGCGGCCGTAAGGTCGTTGTGACCGGTCGTTCCATGCTCACCAACACCCGCGTCGCGCGCGAGCTGGGCTACCTCAACATCGACGATGCCGATATCATCGATGCCTTCGATATCGATAACCTGCCCGACGACAAGATCGTCGTCATGTGCACCGGTTCGCAGGGCGAGCCGCTGTCGGCCCTGTCCCGCATGGCCAATGGCGAGCACAAGACGCTCTCTATCCACGAGGGCGATACCGTCATCCTCTCGGCAACTCCCGTTCCCGGCAACGAGAAAGCCGTCCAGCAGGTCGTCAACAGCCTGGCCAAGCTCGGCTGCGACGTGTGGGATAAGAACCGCGCTCTTGTCCACGTCTCGGGCCACGGTAGCCAGGAGGAGCTCAAGCTCCTGATGGCCATGGCCAAGCCCACTTACTTTATGCCGGTTCACGGTGAGGCCGTGCATCTGCGCGCCCATGCCCAGCTTGCCCGCAAGATGGGCATCAAGGACGATCATATCTTTATCCTCGATAACGGCGACACGCTCGAGATGCGCGGCGGTATCGTCAAGCGCGGTACGCCCGTCGAGTCCGGCGTCGTCTACGTCGACGGCCTTCGTATCGGCGATACCGACCCCATCGTCTTGCGCGATCGTCAGAAGCTCGCCAATGACGGTATGGTTACCGCTGTTGCCATCGTCTCGCTCAAGCACAAGAAGATCGAGGCCATCGAGTTCTCGGGCCGCGGCGTCTCGTTTGCCATCGACGACCAGTTCTCTGAGGATGCCTCCGCGTCCATCATGAAGACGATCGAGAAGGGCAAGTTCAGCTTTACGAGCAGCGGTTCCGATGCTATTCGTAAGGCCGTGCGCGATTCGCTCTCTAACTTTATCTGGAGCCGTACGCGCACCCGTCCGATGATCATCCCGGTCGTCATGGAGGTTTAGTTTGGCGCGTGGATCTGCACAAAACGCCAAAGGCAATAAGGCCAATAACCAACCGGCATCTGCTAAGGGTGCCGGTTCCCATCTGCGTGCCAATAAGGGCCACGAGGCGGACTTCGACGATTTTGAGCCTTTGGTTGAGCCCTCGGCCAACCGTGATATCGCCGGCGTGGTCATCGCCGTTTTGGCGATTGCGTCCTTCATTGCCGTGATTTCGCCGGCGACCGCACCCGTTACGGCTGCGGTTGCCGGTTTCTACCACCTGGGCTTTGGTCTGGGCGCCTACGTGCTGCCGATCGTCATTTTGCTGTTTGCCGCCACGCTCTTTTTAGGCGAGGACTCGCCGCTCAACGTGCGCTCTGTCGCGGGCGGCGCCGTGGTCTTTATCGCCGTCGTCTCCATTCTTTCGCTGATGGTGCCGGGCACGAGCGATTCGTGCGACCTTATGTTTACGCCGCAGAACCTTTCCGTGTCGGGCGGCTACATTGGCGCCTTTATCGCAAGTGCCTTGCAAAACGCCCTGGGTAAACCTATCGCCATGGTTGTCTTGCTGGGGCTTGTCGTCGTTGGTTTGGTCATTATCGGCTTTTCGGTGGGTGGCGTTTTGCGCTCCGCACGCGATCGTGCGGCAGATTTTGCCGAACGCCGTCGTGCCGATGTCAACGCCAGCCCGTGGGGCGATGAAGAGGCCCTGTCTGTTCCCGGCGTCGCTCGTCCGCACCTGAGCATTCTGCGCCAGAAGGGGACTGACGCCGCGGTGACCACGGTCATGGGTGGCGATGTCGACCCGGTTTTGGATGGCGACGAGGACGATGACCCGTTTGTCGACGTATCCGAGTCGGTTGAAGCCGAGCGGGCCAAGACCACGCTGCTGCCGCGTCGCCATGTCAAGAAGGGCAAGGCTGCGCCTAAGCTCAATACGAGTGAGCCCGACCCGTCTTGGTCCGATAGCGAGATTGAGCTCACCGAGGGCGATGACGAGGACGACGAGGGTCCGATTGGGACCGCAAAGACAACTTTGCTGCCGCGTCGCCATGCAAAGCGCGGCCAGGTAACCGGCCAGCTTTCGATGGAAGACGACTCCGATAAGATCGACGAGTCCGAGCCGCCGTTTGTCGTGAATCCCGTCTCGGCCGCACCTCAGATTCCCGACTTCCTGAAGCATCCCAAGGTTGCCGGCGCGCCTGCCACGAGTGCTATCGAATCGGCTGCGGCTCGTGATGGGGGAGTGGACGACGGCGCCGCAGATAACGAGGGCGAAGAAGAGGACGGACTCAAGCTTCCGCCGCTCGAAATCCTACATGCCAACCCGCAGTCGGCTTCCGCCGCGTCTTCGGACAAGGAGCTGGAGCAGACCGCTGAGTCACTGCAATCCACCTTGCTTGAGTTTGGCCGCAGTGCCCGCGTGGTCGGCTGGATCGCCGGCCCCACGGTGACGACCTTTAAACTGCAGCCCGGTGAGGGCGAGCGCGTGAGCAAGATCTCGAGCCTCGAGGACGATATTGCGCTTTCGCTTGCCGCCCAGTCGGTGCGCATCTTCGCGCCGATTCCCGGCACCTCGCTCGTGGGTATCGAGATCCCCAATCGAAAGCGTCAGAACGTCAACTTGGGTGACGTGCTGCCTTATGTTAAAGGCGGTCCGCTCGAGCTTGCCATCGGCCGCGATGCAGAGGGCACGCCGGTCGTCGCTGACCTTGCCAAGATGCCCCACCTGCTGATCGCCGGTACCACGGGTTCCGGTAAGTCGGTCATGATCAACTCCATCATCACGACCCTGCTCATGCGCGCGCTCCCCGAGGACGTTCGCTTGATCATGGTCGACCCCAAGCGCGTCGAGCTCGCAGGCTATAACGGCCTGCCGCATCTTTACGTGCCCGTGGTGACCGAGCCCAAGCAGGCCGCGAGCGCCTTGCAGTGGGCGGTATCCGAAATGGAGCGCCGCCTGAAGGTCTTCGAGCGCCTGAACGTGCGCAAGATCTCGACCTATAACGAAAAGCAGGCCGCCGGCGAGTTTGAGCATTACGATAACCCGCCGCAAAAGATGCCCTACCTGGTCATCATCATCGACGAGCTTTCGGACCTGATGATGGTTGCCGGCAAGGACGTCGAGGCATCGATTGTGCGTATCGCCCAGCTGGGCCGTGCCGCCGGTATCCACCTTATCGTGGCGACTCAGCGTCCGAGCTCCAACGTGGTAACGGGTCTCATCAAGGCAAACATTACCAACCGCATCGCCTTCAACGTCGCAACGGGCATCGACTCCCGCGTCATCATCGACCAGATGGGTGCCGAAAAGCTCACCGGCTTGGGTGACATGCTGTTCTCCAAGGTCGACTGGGGCAAGCCCCGCCGTATCCAGGGCTGCTTTGTTTCGGATGACGAGATCAACGAGATTGTCGAGTTCGTCAAGTCGCAAAGCGAGCCCGACTACCATGAGGAGATCCTGTCGGCTGTGGCACCTGCCTCCATGTCCATGGCAGGTGGCGGCGGCATTGTTCGCACCGGCGTTGCCGAGCCTCAGGACGACGATCCGCTTATCTGGGAAGCCGCCCATATTGTGGTGGAATCGCAGCTGGGCTCCACATCTGGCCTGCAGCGCCGCCTGAAGGTTGGTTATGCGCGCGCCGGGCGTATTATGGATATGCTGGAAGAAAAGGGTGTCGTTGGTCCGCCTGACGGTTCCAAGCCGCGTGAGGTTCTCCTAGACGAAGAGGGTCTTGCCGCGCTGAAATCTGTCGACGCCGAGATGGCACGTGAAGATCGTGAGTTTGGAGGATTCTGATGGCTGCACGCTTTGGTGACATGCTGCTCGAGCAGCGTCGCCGAATGGGCCTTTCCATTCAGCAGGTCGCCAACACCATCAAAATCAGGCCGCAGATCATCGAGTTTTTCGAGACCGGTAACTTTGCTTCGATGCCGCCGCGCGGCTATGCGCAGGGCATGATTTCGAGCTATGCTCGCTTTTTGGGCCTCAATCCGCGCGAGGTCGTCAATGCCTACTTTGACGACCTGATGGCATACGAACGCGAGACGTCGCAGCAGGGCGGTCGTTTTCAGGACGCCGCCGGCTACGTTAATTCGCGTTCCTCGGTCGATAACGGGCGTTTTCTGATGGTTCAGGGCGGTCGTTCGACCCGCTATGGACAGCGTCCTCAGCAGGCCGGTTATATTACCGAGACGGGTTCGGGCGAGGAGATTCGCTTGCAGCGTGACCGGTTCCGCAGTACGCCGATGCCCGAGGACCGCGCACTTCCCGCTGCCCGTGGCGTGGCGCGTGACCCTCGTGCCGGCTACGGCGACGGCGGCTATTCCGATCGCGGTTGCCGTGGTGTCTCTACCGGACGCTCTCGCGGTGGCTATGCGGACGCCGATGCCACGCAGGTGACGCCGCGTCTTCGCTCTCAATCACAGCCGTATGACCAGCGCTCTTCGGCTCCGCGTTCGGGCCAGCGTGGCTATCAAGGCCGCGGTGAACTTGCGCCCCGCTCGGGTCAGCGCAGCCTTCAGGGCCAGGGCGGCTATCGCGGCCGTTCCGATAGCAATCGCGGTCGTATGCCTCAGGGAGGCGGCCGCAGCAGTTCCGGTCGTGGACGCGGCGGATCCCGTACTCCTCAAAACAACGGGCTCGATCCGCGTATCGTCTACGCCGGCATCGGCGCCGTGGCATTGCTGCTGATTGTGCTCATCGTGGTGCTTCTGCGCGGCTGCGCATTTTCGACGCCCGAGACCACGCCCGAGACGCCCGCTGTCACCAAGACGACGACTAAGAAGTCTTCTAAGAAGACCGAAACGGTCGACGAGGACGAAGACACCGATGAGGCGACGGATGAGTCGACTGATTCGGACGCTACCAAGACGACGGCCAAGAAGGAAGAGAGCGAGGTCACGAAGGTCAAGGTCTCCGTTGCCAAGGGAAAGACCGCGTGGATTGAGGTCAAGGTCGACGGCAAGTCGGTCTATGGCGCCCAGGCGACTGGCCCCTTTGAGCAGGAGTATACGCCCGAGTCCTCGATCGAGATCACCACGTCCAAGCCTTCCGATGTCACCGTTACCAAGAACGGTGAAAAGGTCCGTTACGATACCAAGACCTCGGGCGTGGCGCGCGTGACGATCACCGTTCCCAAGAAGGAGACGTCTGATTCCGAGAATGGTGAAAGTTCTGATGGTACCGACACCACCGATGGTACCGATACCACCGACGGTACCGATGCCCAGTCCACGGATGGCGCCGATACCGCAACTGACGGTCAGACACCCACCGATTCTACCGACAATTCGTACGATAGCTACTAGGCCGCTCGTACGCGAAAGGAAACATCATGGCTAAAGATTCCAGCTTCGACGTCGTGTCCGAGGTCAACATGCAAGAGGTCGACAACGCCTTCCAGCAGACCACGCGCGAGATTTCCCAGCGCTATGACCTTAAGGATTCCGGCGCCACGATCGAGCTTTCGAAGGGCGACAAGCTCTTTACGATAAACGCCCCGGCCGACTTTGTCTCCAAACAGATTGTCGACGTGCTGAGCTCCAAGCTCATCAAGCGCGGCATCGACCTCAAGGCCGTCTCGTGGGATGCTCCGCAGGCGGCATCGGGCGGCACCGTGCGCGTGCTCGGCCATATCGTCGAGGGTATTGACCAGGCGACCGCCAAGAAGATCAACAAGGACATCAAGGATCAAAAGCTCAAGGTCAAGGTGACCATCGAGGCCGACAAGCTGCGTGTTTCCTCTGCTTCGAAGGACGCGTTGCAGACCGTGATCCAGTTCCTGCGCGACCAGGACTACGGCCAGCCGCTGCAGTTCACCAACTACCGCTAATATCAATCGAAAGGACTGCTCTCCAACATGGATACACCGTTGGGCTCCGTGCTCTACATCACCCTCGGGTGCGCTAAGAACGAGGTTGACACCGACCGCATGCGTTCTCTTTTGACCGCCGCGGGCTACGAGGAGGCATTCGACCCGCAGGATGCCGATATCGCCATCGTCAATACTTGCTCGTTCCTCGCCTCCGCAACGTCCGAGAGCATCGAGACCACGCTCGAGCTCGCCAACGAGGTTCAGGACGGCGTTCGTTCTTGCCCCATCGTCATGTGCGGCTGCGTGCCGTCGCGCTATGGCGATGACCTGCCTGACGAGCTGCCCGAGGTCGCTGCCTTTGTGAAGGCCGACGAGGAAGACGGCATCGTGGCGGTCATCGATGGCGTGCTGGGTGTCGAGCGCGAGATTGCCGCCTATATTCCTCAGGTCAAGCGTACCGTCGAGGGTGCGGTTGCCTACGTCAAGATTTCTGATGGCTGCAACCGCTTCTGCAGCTTCTGCATGATCCCTTACATTCGCGGTCGCTATCATTCGCGTAATGCCGAGAGCATTATCTCCGAGGTGCGCGACCTGGTTGCCGGCGGTGTGCGCGAGATCGTGCTGATCGGCCAGGACACGGGTATTTGGGGCATCGACTTTGCCGACGAGGACGTCGCCGAGGGCTCGCCGCGCAATCTGGCGCAGCTGCTGCGTGCCGTCGCCGAGGCCGTGCGCCCGCACAACGTCTGGGTCCGTGTGCTCTACTTGCAGCCCGAGGGCATGACTGACGAGCTCATTGAGACCATTCGTGATACGCCCGAGGTGCTGCCCTATATCGATATCCCCGTGCAGCACTGCGACGCGCGCATCCTCAAGGCTATGCGCCGTTCTGGTTCGCGCCAGGAGCTCGAGGACCTGTTCCGCGATCTGCGTGAGCGTATCCCCGGCATCGTGATCCGTTCCACGGCCATGGTCGGCTTCCCGACCGAGACCGACGACGAGTTCCGCGACCTTATCGACTTTATGGACACCGTCGGCTTTGACTACACGAGCGTCTTTGCCTACTCGCAGGAGGAGGGCAGCCTGGCCGCTAAGATGGAGGGTCAGGTCGACGAAGAGGTCAAGCTCGAGCGCGCCCAGGAGGCCATGGACCTGGCCGAGTCGCTCGGTTTTGCCGCCACTGCCGCACATGTGGGCGAGCGCGCCCAGGTGATCGTCGACGGTATCGAAGAGACCGAGGATGGCGCCGAGCTGATCGGGCATGCCTGGTTCCAGGCGCCCGATTCCGATGGCGCGGTGCATCTGGACGCCAGCGAGGCGTCCGTGGGCGATATTCTGACCGTCGAGTTTACCGATAGCTTCTGCTATGAGCTTATCGGTCATGTTGTGGAGTAGGAGAGCGTCGTGGCTAACGAGAGCAATAAGGAACTGACGAGTGTCTGGACGCCCGCCAACATCGTGACGTGCGTTCGCATCGTCTTTATCCCGGTGTTCATGATCGTGTCGGCGCTTTCTCACACGAGTGTTGCCGGTACGGATTGGAGCACCTTCGACGGCCCGCTCGCCGCCGCTGCCTTCATTCTGTATGTGATCCTGTCGTGCACCGATAAGGTCGACGGTTATCTGGCGCGTTCGCGCAACGAGATCACCGACTTCGGTAAATTCTTGGACCCCATCGCCGATAAGCTGCTCGTGTTCTCGGCCCTGCTGCTGTTCTTGGATTTTGGCGCGGTGACCGTGTGGTCCGTGTTCATTATCCTGTTCCGTGAGCTTCTGGTGAGCGCCCTTCGCATGGTCGCGAGTGCGGCCGGTGTGGTCGTTGCGGCCGATAAGCTCGGCAAGTACAAGACGGCAACCACGATGGTCTCCATCTGCGGTTACCTGTGCGTTTTTGCTATGGCCGGCTTGCACCTTGGCCCGGTGGCGCTGACGCTCGGCATCTACTCGGTGTCGCGCTTCCTGTACGCCGTTGCCGTTGTCCTGACCGTTATCTCGGGCGCCCAGTACTTCTGGAACTGCCGCAAGATCGTCTTTTCGGTCTAGGTCCTGGTGGGTATGACGGACTCTTTTGAGCAGATTTCCGCACATAACGAGGAGCTGGCGCGCGATATTGTCGAGCGTGCGAGCGCTCGGGTCGTGACGGTTTCGACGGCTGAGTCGCTGACGGCGGGCATGATCGCCTCGACGATTGCCGATATCCCGGGCGCCTCGGCGGTGCTGCGTGGCGGTGCGGTGACCTACTGCGATGAGATTAAGCATCGCGTGCTCGGCGTTGAGCAGGAGACGCTTGACCGCTATACCGCGGTGTCGCATCAGACCGCGCGCGAGATGGCGGCGGGTTCGCTGGAGCTGTACCAGAGCGATATTGCAGTGAGCGCAACGGGTTATGCCGGCCCCGGCGGTGGTACTGAGGACGATCCGGCGGGCACTTTCTATATTGGTTGGGCGTATCGCGCGGCTGATGGGAAAGTGCCAGTCGTGGACTCTGTGCGCTGCCACTATGAGGGCGATCGTTCGTGTGTTCGTGCCCATGCGGTCGCGGAGGCATTGGTTCGCATTGCCCTTGTGCTCAACTCTATGGAATAGACATGTTTTAAGGGGCCTTAGGGCCCCTTAATTGTGGAGATAGGGACCTCTGACAAATTTAGCGTTTGTGCTGGTTATAGATGTATTCTTGCCTTCTTTGTTCTTATTTGGCCCTTTGTGGTCAAGCATTTGGTCAGTGTTTGGTCGGCGTTTGGTTGGGTTTTGGAAAGACTGCCTGCATATGATTGGCCTGAACGGTTGACCACGAACAGCCGTTCGTTTATTATCGATGCAGGTTGTTAAGAGGAGGGCTATTCATGGCCAAGAATTCAGGTCCCGTACGTACCGTTCATGCTCGCACGACGGGTAAAGAGCGCGATGAGATGATCGCCACCACCAAGGCCGAGATCGAGAAGAAATTCGGCCAGGGTTCCATCATGAGGTACGGCGACGGTGGTCCCGAGCTCGAGGTCGAGGCCATTCCCACGGGCGCCCTGGCCCTCGATGCCGCGCTGGGTATCGGCGGCGTGCCGCGCGGCCGTATCGTCGAGATTTACGGTCCTGAGTCCTCCGGTAAGACGACGCTTTCGCTCGAGATCCTGGCCGAGGCCCAGGCAATGGGTGGCGTTGTGGCATTTATCGATGCCGAGCATGCGCTCGATCCCACGTATGCCGCGCGCATCGGCGTGGATATCGACGAGGTGCTCATTTCCCAGCCCGATACGGGCGAGCAGGCGCTCGAGATTGTTGACATGCTCGTGCGTTCCGGCGCCATCGATGCCATCGTCGTCGACTCCGTCGCCGCGCTGACCCCGCGTGCCGAAATCGAGGGAGAAATCGGCGATACTACGGTCGGTCTTCAGGCTCGCCTGATGAGCCAGGCGCTCCGCAAGCTCGCCGGCTCGCTGTCCAAGTCCAACACGACGTGCATCTTCATTAACCAGCTGCGTGAGAAGATCGGCGTCATGTTCGGCAACCCCGAGACTACGACGGGCGGCCGCGCCCTTAAGTTCTTCTCTTCGGTGCGTATCGACATTCGCCGTATCGACAGCATTAAGCTTAAGGACGAGGTTATCGGTAACCGCGTGCGCGCCAAGGTCGTTAAGAACAAGGTGGCAGCTCCGTTCCGTTCTGCTGAGTTCGACATCATGTACGGTACGGGTATCTCTAAGGAGGGCTCGATTCTGGACATGGCTGTCGAGTGCGGCATCTGCAAGAAGATGGGCTCCTGGTTTGCCTATGGCGAGGACAAGCTCGGCAACGGTCGCGAGGCCGCCAAGGCGTTCCTGCGCGAACACCCCGATTGCGCTGACGAGATTGAGCATAAGGTCCGCCTTGCCTGCGGACTTGAGTTTGATGACGATGCTCCGTCCGAGGTCGAGCTGACCGATCAGCCTGCGCCTGAGGAGTTTGACGAGCTTTACGCCATCGATGGTTCCGCCATGCTCGATGATGACGACGAGTAGCGGTTACGCTCATGTCGTATACGGTGACCGAGGCCACGGTCGTCTTTCCCGACAAGAAGGCGGCCTCCTCGTTCTCGAGCGGGTATGCGTCCAAAAAGCCTTGCGCACATATCGATTGTGAGCTTGAGGGCGGTTTTGAGCGGTCCATTTGGATTCCCGTGCGGGTCGCGCGGCTGTATGTCAAAAACCGCCCCGATCTTCCCTGTGATTGGGACAACTTTCGTGAGGCGGTGCAGCTCATCGAGCGTAAATGTGCGCTTACCATGGTGACCGAGATGTTATCGCGCCGCGACCATGCGACGGGTGAGGTCCGTGACAAGCTGGCTCGCTACGGCTTTCACCAGCCCGCGATCGATTTCGCCGTCGAGCGCGCCACCGAATATCACTTTTTAGACGAGAACCGCTTTTGCTCGTACTTTATCGAGGAGCGCAAGCGGCGCGGTTGGGGACAGCGCAAAATCGAGACCGAGCTCAAGCGCCGTCATGTCGCGCTCGATGACATTCCCGGTTATCCCGAGGATTATTTTGCCGTCGAAGACGATTTGGCGCGTGCGTCAGCCCTACTCGCCAAGCGGCGTGTTCCAGAGACGCGCGGATTCGAAAAACTGGTTCGGTTTTTGATGGGCAAGGGCTTCTCGTATCACATCGCCGCCGATGCCGTTAAGGCACGCCTCGATGCCGAACGCCAGGAATGTGCGGTTTAGGCGTATGCGTTTTGTGGCCCTGCCGTTCACCGCGTTTTAGCCGCCGTGCCGGGGCCATTTATTTGACAGTTGTTGTGGTTCAACGTACGATAAATACTGTCATTTGCTTTGTGATATGTGCTCATCTGTGATGAGTTTGTTTATATGTTTATCTGTATCCGACCCGCATAAGCTGCGCCCATATTACTCAAATGTCGCGAGCCGTTCGTAAGGACGGTTCGCTTTGTTGTGTAACTAATCCATAAAAAGGAGTGAGCATGCCTATCATCGCAGCGCTCGTTGGCATCGTTTTGGGTGCCATCGCCGCCATCGCCTACATGCGCACCGCCAAGCAGGGTAGTCTTCACGAGGCCGACGAAAAGATCCAGTCGGCACACGCACAGGCTGAGTCCCTGATCGGTGATGCTAAGCGTCAGGCCGAGACCCTCAAAAAAGAGGCTCTGCTCGAGGCTAAAGAGGAGATCATCAAGAACAAGCAGGCCGCCGAGGCCGAGGACAAGCAGCGTAAGAGCGAGATTCGTACGCTCGAGAACCGTGTGATGCAGCGCGAGGAGTCCCTCGATCGCCGAAACGACGCTCTTGACAAGCGTGAGCACCAGCTGTCCAGCCAGGCCGGTCAGGTCGAGAAGCGCTCCCGCGAGCTTGAGGAGCTCTGCGCTAAGCAGACCTCCGAGCTCGAGCGTATTGCCGACCTTACCCGCGAGGACGCCCACAAGGAGCTCCTCGATAAGGTTCGCGGCGAGGTCACCCACGAGGCCGCCACGATCATTCGCGAGTCCGAGCAGCAGGTTCGCGCCGAGTGCCACAAGACCGCCCAGGAGATTCTGTCCCTGGCGATTCAGCGCTGCGCTGCCGACCACACTGCCGAGGTCACCGTTACCTCCGTGCACATTCCCTCTGATGACCTCAAGGGCCGTATCATCGGTCGCGAGGGTCGCAACATCCGGACCTTCGAGCAGGTTTCCGGTGTCAACCTCGTGATCGACGATACGCCCGAGACCGTCGTTCTTTCGAGCTTCGACCCGGTCCGTCGTGAGACCGCCCGTGTTGCTCTGGAGAACCTCATCGCCGACGGCCGCATTCACCCCGCCCGCATCGAGGAGATGTATCACAAGGCTGCCGACCTGGTTCAGCAGCGCGTGCGCGAGGCTGGCGAGCAGGCTGCCTTCGATACCGGCATTCACGACCTGCACCCCGAGATCGTCAAGACCCTTGGTGCCCTGCGCTACCGTACCTCGTTTGGTCAGAACGTGCTTCAGCACTCCCTCGAAGTCTCTGACCTGTGCGGCGTGATGGCTTCCGAGCTTGGCCTGGACGTTGTGACCGCCAAGCGCGCCGGCCTGCTGCACGACCTGGGCAAGGCAATTGACCACGACGTCGAGGGCCCGCATGCCGTCATCGGCGCCGAGCTTGCCCGCCGTTATGGCGAGAAGCCTGTTATCGTCCACGCTATCGAGGCTCACCACGCCGATGTTGACCCCAACACGGTGCTCGATGTCCTGGTACAGGCCGCTGATGCCGTCTCTGCTTCTCGCCCCGGTGCCCGTCGCGAGTCTGCCGAGAACTACATCAAGCGTCTCGAGAAGCTCGAGGAGATCGCCAACTCCCATGACGGCGTCGAGCGTACCTATGCCATGCAGGCTGGTCGCGAGGTCCACGTCATGGTTCAGCCTGACAAGATCTCCGATGCCCAGTCCACGGTTCTGGCTCACGATATCGCCCATCAGATCGAGGAAGAGATGGAGTATCCCGGTCAGGTGCGCGTCGTCGTGATTCGCGAGAGCCGCGCTGTCGATATCGCTAAATAACATGAGCGACGCGAACGAGCTCATCTCATTTATCGCGTCGATGTCGGGGGAGGGCAACCTTCGCGTCGAGGAGAACCTTGGCGAGGGGTATGTCCGCCTCCGCGTTTCGGAGGCCGAGCGGCGCCAGGCAAAGCACGACATTCAGCATGTCGAGGATATCGTCATCGAAATGCTCCGTAATGCTCGCGATGCCGGCGCCGACAAGGTCTTTCTCGCTACGACCAAGGAAGATGGCGTCCGCACGCTTGTCTTTCTGGATAACGGCTCGGGTGTTCCGCAGGATATGCAAGAGCGAATCTTCGATGCTCGCGTTACCTCCAAGCTCGAGAGCATGAAGATGGACCGTTGGGGCGTTCACGGTCGTGGCATGGCATTGTTTTCGATCAAGCAGAACACCGACGAGGCCCGTGTGGTCACGTCCGGTGTCGATCTTGGTTCAGCCTTTAAGGTGAGCGTTGCGGCCGACCGCCTCAGTGAGCGCGCCGATCAGTCCAGCTGGCCCCAGGCTGTCAAGGATGAGGACGGACGTTATGTCTGTGCTCGCGGTCCGCATAATATTATTCGCGCTGCTTGTGAGTTTGCGCTCGAGGAGTTGCGTGGTTGCGATGTCTATCTTGGTTCTCCGTCTGAGATTGCCGCGACCCTTTATGCTCAGGCGTCAAGTCGGCTCGATACGTCGCGTCTCCTGTTCATTGATGACGAGAGCGAGCTTCCAGTTGTCGATCGTTTAGGCCTTGCCTCTGATGCCGAGGACTTTATCCGTATCTGTTCGGGTTTGGGTCTTGAGATGTCTGAGCGCACGGCCCATCGCATTTTGGCAGGGCAGATTAAGCCCGTTCGCGGTGTGACTGCGCGTCTGCTGCGCGAGCGTGATTCGTCCTCGCATGCGCCGGCTCCTGTCGATCTCGCGAAGGATCGTCGCGGGCTACGTATTGCCAAGGATGACATAGCACAGTTTTCGCGTGCTGTGGAGCGCGACTTTAATGACCTTGCCGCTCGGTACTATCTCAACCTTTGCGGCGACCCAAAGATTCGTGTTTCGCGTGATCGAATCACCGTGACCTTCGATCTTGCCAAAGAGGAATAGTGCCTTTACCGAGTCCACTCGGTACGATAAAGTTATTGCAGTTAAAACGTACTTTTAAACGCAGGAGTTTCTTCATGGATTGCCTGAAGGTATCAAGCAAATCATCGCCCGCGTCCGTTGCCGGCGCCATCGCCGGCATGGTCAAGGATGGTGTACCCGTCAACATCCAGTGTGTCGGCGCCGGTGCGGTTAACCAGGCCATTAAGGCCGTGGCTATCGCGCGCGGTTTTTTGATTCCAACCGGTTTTGATATTTCCTGCGCGCCCGTGTTCTCCGACATCCTCATTAACGGGGAATCGCGCACGGCCATCCGCCTTTCTATCTACGTTCACCAGATCAATCGAGCTGCTATGGATAACGTCGTCATGGATGATGTTAAGCCTGTGGCATAGCTTATGCTTGCCTCGATTCGCCTCCCTTCCATCGTTAGGACTTATGCACATGGACCAGCGTTCCGTACGCGATATTCTTGCCGGTAAAACCTACTTTATCCGCACCTTTGGCTGCCAGATGAATCAGCACGACTCTGAGCGCGTGAGCGGTCTGCTCGATTCGTATGGTTGCCTCATGGCGCTCGATCCCGAGCATGCCGATATTGTTGTCTTCATGACATGCTGCGTGCGCGAGGCCGCCGATACTCGCCTGTACGGTCAGTGCAATTCCTGCAAAAGCCTGCCGCCTTCGCCTTCGGGCAAGCGCGTGGTTGCCGTGGGTGGCTGTATCGCGCAGCGTGATGGTGAGGGCCTGCTCACCAACGTCGATAACGTCAATGTTATCTTTGGCACGCATTCCATCGCACATGTGGCCGAGCTCATTGCCGAGGCGTTCCTTGATGGTAAGCGTCATATCCGCACCAACGAGCATGAGGATACGGATGCCATGAGCATGCCGTGGCATCGCGAGACCCAGTATCACGCCTGGGTGCCCATCATGACAGGCTGCAATAATTTCTGCACCTATTGCATCGTGCCGTATGTGCGCGGTCGCGAAAAGAGCCGCCCTTTCGAGGAGATTGTCGACGAGGTCACCGGTCTAGTGCGCCAGGGCGTGCGTGAGGTCACGCTTCTGGGTCAAAACGTCAACTCCTATGGTCGCGATCTGTTTGGCAAGCCGCGCTTTGCCGACCTTTTGCGTGCCGTGGGCGATACGGGTGTAGAGCGTATTTTCTTTACTTCCTCGCACCCCAAAGACCTGTTGCCCGAGACTATCGACGCTATGGCAGAGACGCCTGCCGTTATGCCGCAGCTGCACCTGGCAGTTCAGTCGGGCTCGACACGGATCCTCAAAGAGATGAATCGCCGTTATACACGCGAGGACTATCTTGGCCTTGTCGATCGCATTCGCAACCGCATGCCCGACATCGCGCTCTCGACCGACATTATCGTTGGCTTCCCGGGCGAGACTGAAGAAGACTTTGAGCAGACGCTCTCACTTGCTGAGACGGTCCGCTATGCTCAGGCCTATACCTTCATCTATTCCAAGCGCGCCGGTACCCCGGCCGCCGAGATTGACGATCCTACGCCGCATGAGGTTATTCTCGAGCGTTTCAACCGCCTGGTTAAGGTTATCGAGACCACGGCACACGAGTATAACCAGGGCGAGCTTCATACTGTGGTGCCGGCGCTCATTGAGGGAACGAGTAAAAAGAACGACGCGGTCCTGCTGGGCAAGAGTCCCAAGAATCAGACCGTGCATGCGCCTATTCCCGAGGGTTACAGCATCGATCAGCTTGTTGGCAAGATCGTTGATGTTGACGTTGACGTTGCCAAGACCTGGTATTTGTCCGGCTCCGTTGTGGGCGAGCCGCGCTAATGGTTTCTCCCGGGGCAGGTCTTTCCGCCGTTGCGATCGTCGGTCCGACGGCGGTTGGTAAGAGTGATGTTGCCGACCGTTTGGCCGCTCGTCTTTCGTCCGAAGTGCTGTCGTGCGATGCGATGCAAATCTATCGCGGCATGGACATCGGCACCGCAAAGATGGCGCCCAATGAGTGTACGGCGCCGCTGCGTCTCGTCGACATTGTAGAGCCGGGTGTGGCATATTCTGCTGCGCTTTATCAGGCTGACGCTCGCGCGCATGTTGAACGTCTCCTTGGTTCGGGTTGCCTGCCGGTTTTTTGCGGAGGTACGGGGCTGTATCTTAAGGCTGCCCTTGATGAGATGGATTTTCCCTCGGGCGAGCTTGAGGACGATCGTCGCGCGGGGTATCAGGAACTTGCCGAGCGCATAGGCGAGGAAGCGCTGCACGCGCTGCTTGCCGAGCGTGACCCCGAGTCCGCTGCGGTCATCCACCCCCATAATGTTCGTCGCGTGATTCGCGCGCTCGAAATGCACGATGATGGAGTGTCCTACGCGCAGCAAAAGTCTCAGTTTAGTGTTCCGCGCGAGCATTATCATGCTCTGTGGTTTGGTCTGACGCGCAATCGCGAGGTGCTCTACGAGCGCATTAACCTGCGCGTCGATATGATGTTTGAGCAGGGCCTTGTCGATGAGGTCCGCGGTCTTATGGACCAGGGACTGGGAGATGCCCTGACGTCGATGCAGGCAATTGGCTATAAAGAGATCATTGATGCTTTCAATGGCGTGATTTCTATGGATGAGGCTCGCGAACTCATCAAGATGCGTTCGCGTCGCTATGCCAAACGTCAGCTTTCGTGGTTTAAACGCGATGACCGCATCGTGTGGTTCGATATGGATGAATGTACGATCGATGAGGTCGTTGAGGAAATCCTGCATCGTATTGAGGCTGCCTAATGGCCCGTTTCCCCCTTGTTCCCACGGCACCCGAGCCCGAGCGTGCCATATTAGTTGGTGTAGAGTGGCGCGACAATGCGTGGCCGCTCGATCGTTCGCTTGACGAGCTTGAGCGCCTAGCCCATACGGCTGGCGCCCAGTGTGTGGCGCGTTTGTCACAGCGTTTGGTAAAGCCGTATCCAAAATCGTTTATCGGTTCCGGTAAGGTTGAAGAGCTGTGCGGCCTGGTACATCGTATGGATGCCGATGTCGTTATTTTTGACGACGACCTGACGCCCTCGCAGCAATCCTATTTGGAGAAAGCCGTGGGCGAGCCGGTAAAGATTATCGATCGTACAGCACTGATCCTGGATATCTTTGGCCTGCATGCTCAGACGCGTGAGGGACGCCTACAGGTACAGCTGGCGCAGCTTCAATATCTGTTGCCTCGTCTGCGCGGTATGTGGAGCCATCTTGCCAAGGAGCAGACGCGCGGCGGCATCGGTTCGCGCTTTGGCCAGGGTGAAAGCCAGCTCGAGGTTGACCGTCGCTTGATTCGCAATAAGATTGCCGCGCTTCGTCGTGAGCTTAAGCAGGTTGAACAGCGCCGCGATGTCCAGTCTAAGAGCCGCATTGAGTCACCGGCGTTTCGCGTCGCGTTAGCCGGTTATACCAATGCCGGTAAATCGACGTTGCTCAATCGTCTGACCGGCTCTACGGTACTTTCGCAGGACAAGCTGTTTGCTACGCTCGACCCGACGACGCGTTCGTATCGCCTGCCCGGCGGTCGCGGCATGACAATTACCGATACCGTCGGCTTTATTCAAAAGCTACCGCATGGTTTGGTCGATGCCTTTAAATCGACGCTGTCCGAGGTGTTGGGTGCCGATCTAATTCTCAAAGTCGTAGATGCGTCTGACGAAGACTACGAGCGCCAGCTCGAGGCGGTCGATCGCGTTCTTGACGAGATCGGTGCCGGCGAGCGTTTGACGCTTACGGTGTTCAATAAAATCGATCTTCTCGATAGCGTTGATCGATTGAGTTTCCGTCGTCGTTATCCGGAAGCCGTTCTGTTCTCGGCCCAGACGGACGAGGGGCTTGACGATCTCGTCGACCGTATTGCTCGTGAGGCGGCTGCTACCGATGTGTTGCTCTCTGCTGATATCCCGTATCGCGAGGGCGCCCTCATTACGCTGGTGCATGAGCAGGGAACCCTTTTGCACGAGGAATATCTTGAGGACGGCGTTCGTATTGTGGCGAAGCTGCCGGCCCGTATCGCGCCGCGGCTCGAGCGTTATCGCACCGAGTAGACGAGCTCCAAAATGCCCAGAATGATGGGCTGATGCAGCAGATAAAAGGGGAGTGCATGACGTCCAAGGCTGGCGAGCGCCGGCAGGGGGTTGGCGTAGGCCCAACTTGGGGCGGTCTTACCGATTCCCTGCGCTATGTGTGCGGCGAAGTATCCTGCAAGATACATAAAGATAAACGGGATGATGGGGTAGTAATCACCTGAGATAAATCCAGGGCTCGGAAATCCTAGCCACGCCAGGTATGGGACAGGGTAGGTCGTTTTGGGGATGCTCCAGGTGAGGGCGAACAACACAAGGCATAGGGACATGCCCCATCTCGCGGAAATCTTCTTAAGGACGGGATTGGTCAACGCTACGATGCCGGTACATGCGGCCATACAGTAGATGATGCCAAAATTAACCGAATCGTCGACTGAGACAAGTGTTGTTGCCAACCAGACGACGAGTGCTGCTAAGGCGTATTTGGCGGCACGTTTGATATTGTTGCACGAAAGAGTGCACATCCAACCCGCGATAAACAAGAATACCCAGCTGATGCTGGCGCGCCAGATGTCTTGAAAGACAGTCTGGGTAAACCAGGGCATATCCCAGTCGTACAGGTAGGCAAGATCGTAGCAAGCGTGAAAACCTGCCATTGAAATCATCGTAAACCCGCGGACGGTATCAAAGATAGTGATGCGTTTTTGCATTACGAGAACCGGCGCATCAAGCCGACGACTTTGCCCAAGATAACGGGATTCGTTGCATAGATAGGCTCCATGGTGTCATTCTCGGGCTGCAGGCGTACGCGTCCCTGCTCCTTGTAGAACGTCTTGACGGTCGCTGAACCATCAATCATGGCCACGACAATTTCGCCGTTCATGGCACTCTTTTGTTCACGGACGATGATGTAATCGCCATTGAAGATGCCGACATTGATCATTGAGCTCCCATGCACCTCAAGGATAAAGGAACCCTGATCGGTGGCGATTTCGGTCGGGATAGTAAAAGTGTCTTCGATATTCTGCTCGGCCAGAATGGGAATCCCAGCCGCGACGCGACCAACGAGCGGTAGCGAGACCGTTCCGCGAGGTGCGGTGGGCTCGTCAGATTTAGAAATTGAGACAGAGGAACCGTCCTCGTTAAAGAGTTCCAGGGCGCGCGGTTTGGTGGCATCGCGCTTGAGTAGCCCGCGCGCCTCCAGGGCAGAGAGATGGGCGTGCACGGTGCTGGGGGAGGAAAGACCCACGGCAGAAGCCATCTCGCGCACGCTGGGCGGATAACCCTTCTCCTGCTGATATTCCTTGATGAAGTCGTAAATTTGCTGCTGACGCTTGGTAATTTTGCGAGCCATCAGGGCATCCTCTCTACCCATGTCAAACAAATGTTCGAATTTTGCTTGACAGGAACAACTGTTCGAAGATAATAATAACCGAACATTCGTTCTCGCGCTAGACATTTTTGTCCGCGCGGCTTGATAAAACTGTTCTCAGCAAAACATGCGAGAGGAGAACATGATGAACGCAACGAATATGGTCCAGGGAAACCTCGCCCTTAAGCTCGAGACGCCTGCGGAACCCACTTTTACGGTTGTTCGGGGTGGTCGCTCCGGCTTTCAGCCTTTGACCGTAAAGCCTGCTCGCAATCAGCAGGCTGTAGTTGCGCCGGCCCGCGTTGCCCTGAAGGTTCCGACGATTGTCGCCGTCGCCGTTGCGCTCACGCTCTTTTTTGTCCTCGCTACGTCGGTCTTTAGCGCTCGTCACGCCGCGTATGCCGAGTCCGTTTCCAACGTTACCTACGAGACCATTCGCGTTCAGCCTGGTGATTCTCTTTGGTCGCTTGCCGAGGAATATCCAATCGAAGGCCTTTCCACGCAAGAGACTTCCGACATGATCCGTAACGTCAATCATCTGGAGCATGGTTCGCTCGCCGCCGGTGCGCATCTTAAAGTTCCTACTCGTTCGTAATCATTATCGCGCTGCGCATGGTACCCTTGTTATCGTTTAAGAGGAGGTACCATGCGCTGTCCCAAATGCGGCAAGGCACATACCCGTGTCGTTGATTCCCGTATGCAGGAGTCAAATAACACCATTAAGCGCCGTCGCGAATGTTGCTCGTGTAACTACCGCTTTACAACGTTCGAGCGATGTGAAGATCCAATCGAGGTTATTAAGTCAGACGGAACCAAGCAGCGGTTTGATCGCAATAAGCTGCTCGTCGGCTTGATGCGCGCCACCATCAAGCGCGATATCGACACTAAGAAGCTTAATGAGATTATCGATGACATCGAGGTCGAGCTGCGCTCTCGCACGCTGACGGCTGTTACGTCCCATGAGTTGGGTGACATGGTACTCAAGCGCTTGGCCAAGATCGACAAGGTGGCGTACATCCGCTTTGCCTCGGTCTACCGCGATTTCAAAGACGTCGATGAGTTTCTGCAAGAGCTCGACAAGCTAAGGTGATTCCATGTCCAACATTACCCTCAACATAAAGCGTCTCGATCCCACCGTCGAGCTTCCCAAATACGCCCATCCCACCGATGCCGGCTTGGATCTGCGCTCCAACGAGGACTGCGTCCTGAAGCCCTTCGAACGCCGTCTGGTCTCTACTGGGTTGGCCATCGCCCTGCCCGACGGCTACGCCGGCTTTGTCCAGCCCCGCAGCGGCTTGGCCATCAAGCAGGGCCTGTCTATAGTCAACACGCCGGGCCTCATCGACGCCCACTACCGAGGAGAACTCAAGGTTATCCTCATCAACCTGGATCCCTCCAACAACATCAAAATCAACAGAGGCGACCGCATAGCCCAACTCGTCGTCCAAGAAGTCCCCACGGTCAACCTCGTAGAAGTGGAAGAACTAGACGAAACCGACCGAGGCAAAGGAGGCTTCGGCTCCAGCGGCGTCGCCTAGGGCGCTCGTATCCCTCCCGCCCGCCTCTCACACATATCATTCCATGCTCAAACATTCTCGCTTCGCAGGGGCGCACGGATCCCGCTTTCGCCTGAGCCCCATACATATCATCCCGTGCTCAAACATTCTCGCTTCGCTGCGAAACTGCGCGCGGGACGATATGTATGGGGCTCAGGCGAAAGGGCTATATGCTTGACATAAAACAATCTTTCTAGTTAGCCGATGCGATAAAGGGATGCCTCCTTTGTCGCATCGGCTAACTCTATTTATATTTTCCTGTTTTACCTTTGCAGGTTCTAATGGAGGGGATACCGAAGTAGCTGCTAGTAAGTAAACGTAGCTGCTCAGCGGGAGCCGCCCATATATCGTTCCACGCGCAGTTTCGCAGCGCAGCGAGAATGTTTGAGCATGGAATGATATATGGGCGGCTCCCGCTGAGCGGCGGACCTTCGTCTACCTGATATGAGCGGGTTTTCCGCCCCAGTAGAAGCGGCAGAAGGCTCGTTTGCGCTTTTGGGGTTTGCCTACGAGCTCCATGGTTGCGATGGCGATGTCCTCCGCTGCGCGTGGACGGCGTAGTACTTCGCCGTTGATGAGTAGCGCTTTGAGCGACTCAGGGTGGTCGTGCAGGTGACGCAACGTCACGATGAGTTCTCGTGCGGTGGTGACATGCATGCTGGCGCCCATGCCGGTGAGCATCGTGGTGTTTGCCTTTTCCTG
This sequence comes from uncultured Collinsella sp., assembly GCA_902490325.1. Taxonomy (GTDB): domain Bacteria; phylum Actinomycetota; class Coriobacteriia; order Coriobacteriales; family Coriobacteriaceae; genus Collinsella. The sequence continues at coordinate 22,100 of CABUDJ010000018.1, forward strand.
ACCATAGGACTTGCCCAGCAGGATCATCGGCAGATGAGCACACAGGCACTCGGTGACGGTGAGTCCGCCCGATTTGAGAATTGCCAGGTCGCAGCCGTGCATGAGGGCCGCCATGTCGTCCACGTAGTCCAGAACCGTGACGTTGTCGAGCTTCATGGCGTCGAAGAGCGTCTTGAGTCGGGCGGCGTATTCCTTATCCTTGCCCGGTAAAAAGACAAAGTGCATGTCCTCAAAGCTGCGTAAGAAGGGGAGCGTGTGGTCCATCGCGGCACGGAAACGCACGTATGGTTGGGGCAAACTGGCGCCGGCCATCACCAATACGACGGTTTTGTCTATGGGGAGATTGAACTTGCTCAGCTCTTCCTCGCGATCGTAATTTGAATCGAAACCGGCTCGGATGGGGATGCCCGTAATGCGGATCTTTGACTCGGGAACCTTACGTGGGCGTAGTGTTTCGGCCATAAATTCGTTGGCCACGCAGAACAGGTCGGTGTCCTTGTGGGGCCAAAAGCCTTCGACTTCATAGTCTGTTGGTACGCAGATGACCGGATAATCGATACCCGTAATTACGCGGGCGCCCACGGCAACATTGGCTGCTGTGATGTGCGTTGCGACCACGGCTATAGGCCTGCGGCGACGAATATATTCGTTGAAGGCGGGGAACATAATTCGCGACCATGCCGTGCCGCCACCCCAGAGAAGATGTCCCGTAAGCGTATATCGCCAGGTCAGGTCGTAAATGGGGCGCGTTGCTCCCGTAAAAGAAGCCGCGGTCTTATTGCCGTCGAATTTAATACGTCCAAAATCAAGGATATCGAGCACTTCAATTTCAATATCCTCAGGGATTCCCTTGGTGCCGCGGATAAGGTCAAATGCTTGTGCAATCGCGTTGGCGGCGGCTTTGTGGCCCGATCCAACCGATGCGTGCACAATGGTTACCAGGGGTTTTTGTGCAGGTAAAACGGTCATTTGCTCCGGTTGGGGAGTGGCTTGCATGGGCAGGGGAGCGCTATTGCCCGTCTGCGTTTGATCCATCGATAACTCCCCTTCAGCTTTGTTACGCGATTTAACATTGTAGTCCATGAGTGTCATGTTCACGTAAATTTGGGTATGAGCGCAAAGAACGTCAATGTATCGACGAGAGGAGATTCCATGACTACCGATCAGCCGATTGATGTTGCGATTATCGGTGGAGGCCCCGCGGGCTATGCTGCCGCCATTTACGCTGCGCGTGCCAACCTGACGACGACTGTGATTGAGCAGGGAATGTCGGGTGGACAGATCGCCACGACCAATGAAGTCGAGAACTATCCGGGCATTCCGCTCTTGAGTGGCGCCGAACTCGGCGAGCGTTTTCAGGAGCATGCAGAAGGCCTGGGAGCACAGGTTACATGGAGCATGGTTACGGGTATCGATTACGATGCCGATACAGCGCTGTTTACGGTGCATCACGATTTGGGCGATACGTTGGCCTCGAGTGTTATCGCTTGCATGGGTGCCATGCCGCGATCTGCTGGTTTCGCTGGCGAGGATACGTATCGCGGTCGTGGCGTTTCGTATTGCGCGACGTGTGACGGCATGTTCTTCCGTGGCAAGCAGGTTTTTGTCATTGGCGGCGGCAATGCTGCCTGTGAGGAAGCCCTGTTCTTGTCAGAAATCGCCAGCAGCGTGACCATCGTCTTGCGTCGCGATCAGTTCCGTGCACCTGATGGTGTTGTTCAGAAAGTACTCGAAAAGGACAATATTACAGTTAGGTACCAAACTAGTATTGTTGAACTTTCTGGTGAAGCGATGCCAACGACGATCGCCTTTAAGGACAATGCATCCGGGGAAATTCATTCCGAGTCATTTGAGCCTGGCTCGTTTGGCATTTTTGTCTTTGCCGGCACGCAACCCCATACCGAGCTTGTTGAACATCTCGTCGATTTGGCGCCTGATGGCGGCATTCTAACTGATGAATCTATGGCGACCCGCACGCCAGGTCTATTTGCCGCTGGCGATATCCGTTCCAAGCGTTTACGCCAGGTTGTGACCGCCGTTTCTGATGGAGCCATAGCGGCAACCAGCGCATATGCATTTCTTCGTGGATAAGTACGATAATATATCTTATGTAATGTTGTTATCAATTTACTAAGTGGCGGGACGATGTATCAGTGCTCCGTCCCGCCAATTTTCTTGCCGGCTATGTGGTATGCAAAACTAGATTACGTAGAATACAATATAAAAAATGAACGGAGGACCTTTATGAATCACGTTAAACACGTTATTCCGATGTCTGATTCGTCGGTCAGCATTAAGCCTGAGGATATTCAGCCCACTGTGCTGCCCGATGCATTTATTCAGTCCGATATCGTGCGCAAACTCAATACGTTGAGTCTGCCGCGCTATGACCAGTTGCCAAATGTGACGCTCTACCGCGACCAGGTCATTGAGTATGTTGCGCTGTGGATGGAGCCGCTGTCCATTTGCGTTGAGCAGCCCATCATTACGCCATCGATGATCAATAACTACGTAAAGGTCGGCCTAGTGCCTGCTCCGGTCAAAAAGCAATATGGCCGCGAGCAGATTGCCCGCCTGATCGCTATCTGCATCTTTAAACAGGTGCTACCTATTGCTGCTGTGCAGGCACTCTTTAACATTCAGCGTTTGAGCTACGATGCCCCGACGGCCTTCGATTATGTGGTCGATCAGCTCGAGGCATCGATTCGTTCGGCGTTTTCCGTCGAGCAGACGCCGGTTCCCGATACGGCGCATCAGGTAACGCGTGAGTCGCTGCTTGTGCGCAGCGCGGTATCGTCCTTCGTTTCGAAGGCGTACCTGATGAGCTATCTCAAGTTCAACGGGTTTAATAGCTAGTCGACGTATAAAACGGGCGGGATAAAGAGGCATCTGTCGCTTTATCCCGCCCGTATTTTTGCTTGGTTGGACTTTATTTGCCCGAAGCTACGCCCATGCCGTAGCCGATGATCAGGCCGTGCATCTCGGCGTAATAGGAATCCAGGCCGTTGCAGGGCATGATGATGGTCTTGGAGCCGGGCCAATGCTCGACTATGCGGTCAGTAAGCGCCCGGGCTCCAGCTTCGTTCTCAACGTGATCGATGATGACCTCGCCGCCCGTAAAACCCTCGGCTTCCATGGTGTCGATGATCTTGTTGAGCATCTTCTTTTCGCCACGCGTGTGCCCGACGAGTTCGATTTTACCGGCCTCGCTCGCCGTGCCCAAAATGCGGATATTGAGCTTGTTGGCAATGACGCCGGCTGCCTTAGGGATACGTCCGGCTTTGGCCAGGTTTTCGTAATTGCACAAGCTGAAGAGGATTTTGCTGTTCTGCTCAAGGCTATCGAAGTATGCGCAAGCGTCCTCGAATGAGACATCCGGATTGCTTGCAAGATAGCGGTCGAACAGCAAGAAAATGAGGTCCATTTTGCCGCCAGCTGCGCGCGAATTGACTAGATGAATCTGCCGGTCGGGCTCCTCGGCAAGAACCATATCGCGAGCCGTGGCTGCTGCGTTGTAGCTGCCCGACACGCCCTCAGAGATCGGCATGCAGATGGTCTTGTCTGCCAATTTGAAGAGCTCGGCCCACTCCCCTACGCTGGGACAAGCGCTCGAAGAAGCGTTCGTCCCAGCCTGAACAGCGCAGTTGAGTTCATGAACATCGAGTGAAAGGTCATCGACGAATTCACGCTCCCCCACTCGAATTTTGAGGGGCGCAAATGCAAAGGTGGTATGGGGCGCAGTCGGTTGCCAATCGCGGAGGTTACAGCTTGAATCGGAGATAAGTGCCCAGCTCATAGAGGGTCCTTTCTAATTGTTCCTCAACAATTATAGCCATCTTGCAAACTGAATGTGCGGCTATCTAGTTTTGAATACTAGATAGCCGCACAATATTAGAGAAAAACGAATGGCACTCGCGACTTAAAGCCACGAGGTCCACATTCACACGCTGTGTAAGATGACTTAGTAACGCACGAAGATATAGTTATTGTTCATGCCGGCGGCAACGGAGCTGATGATGACGCCCGTCTTGTAGTCGGAAGCATGGATCATCTGGCCGTTACCAATGTAGATGCCGGTGTGGTAAGAGTTAACCACGACGTCACCAGGCTGGGGATCGGACACGCGGGTCCAGCCCATGAAGGTACCCGTGTTGCCAAGGCGGCAATAACGGCCGGTGAGGCAATAGCTCACAAAGCCGGAGCAGTCAAAGCTGTTCGGTCCAATACCACCCCAAGAATAAGCATAACCGAGCTTGCTGTAGGCGCGCGAAACAACGGTACCACCGTCAACGGACTGGCTCGGTGCGGAAGGCGTCGGAGCCGGAGCGGGCGTCACGGGCTGCGGCGTCGGAGCAGGTGCCGGCGTAGGAGCCGGAGTGTTGCCGCCCTGGTTGTTGTTATTGCTGGTCTGGCCACCGTTGTTGGTGTTCTCGGTCGTACCGGCAGTCTCGTTGCTCACCGTGGCCTTCTCGGCGGTGCTGGCGTTGATGCCGGCCTGCAGCGCGGCGTTGGCCTCGGCCTCGGCGGCAAGCTCGGCCTGCAGCTGTGAATCCAGGGAGTTTACGACGTTCTGGGCTTCAGCCTGCTGAGCGTTAAGCTCGTCGACCTTTTTCTGCGTAGCGGCGACGTTCTTCTCCTGCTCGGCCTGCTTATCGGTGAGCTGCTGCTTAAGCTCCTTGACCTCTTGAATGGTCTGAGCCTGCTTATCGGAAACTTTGCCGTAGTAGAACAGACGGTTGAGCATATCGCTCAGGTCATCGACGCCCGTCAGAACCTGAAGCAGGCTCAGACCGCCGGTTTTGTACTCGCCGGCGACATAGGTCGAGAGCTTGGCCTGACCATCGGCGATCTCCTGCTGCTTTTGCGTGATCTCGCCAGCAGTCTGATCGAGCGCCTGCGTCTGCGTGGCGAGCTCATCGTAAATCTGCTGGGTTTGGGTACCGATCTGCTCGAGCTTAGTACGAGCAGCGGCAAGGTCGGATGCGGTATCGGCGTAGGCAGGAGCCGCGAGGCCCAAGCCCAAAACACAAGCGAGGGTTGCCGTAGCAGCGCAGCGTGCCATGTTTTTATGCGTGTTTGCTGTGCGCATGTAGCTTCCTTTCCAGTAACTAAGGGTAACGGCTAGTCCACCGTCACCAGGCTAAAGAGCTCCACATCGTCATCAGACGGCGTGAGCTTCTCGCGCGGGTTGAGAAACGCAAGCTCAAGGATACAACCGTAACCGACAAGCTTTGCGCCCATATCTCGCACCAGTTTACCTGTTGCCTCGACGGTTCCGCCCGTCGCGACCAAGTCGTCCAGAATTAACACGGTATCTTTAGAGCTGATAGCGTCGGCATGGATCTCAATGGAATCCGTTCCGTACTCGAGCTCGTAGCTCTGGCTTACGGTCTCGCGCGGCAGCTTGCCCGGTTTACGTGCGGGAACAAAGCCAGCACCAAGGGCTACAGCCACCGGTACGCCAACCATAAAGCCGCGAGCCTCGGGACCCACGACCTTGGTGATTCCCATGCCGGCAAAGTGCTCGGCGAGGGCATCGGTCATGGCTTTGAGCGCCTCGGGATTGCCAAAGAGCGGCGTGATGTCTTTAAAGATGACTCCGGGCTCGGGATAGTCGGGGATGTCGACGATTTGAGATTCGAAGTCGTACATTGCATGACCTTTCAATGGGTTCCCGAAATTTCAGCAGCGGTTATTTGCCCGCGGTGGCGGTGCCGGATTGCGAAGGGGGGACGACCTTGAGCGGCTTGACGAGAGAATCCTCGTGCGAAGCCGGCGCGGCTATCTCTTCGTTTTTGGCCTTGGTGGACTCGGAGCGAGTGATTTCCTCATCGAGTGCATCGATGTCGGCGTCCTCGACCACGGCGTTGAGCGACTCAAAAACGCGGTTCTTGAGCAGCGCAGTGTGCACACCTTCCGTTAGGTCGTGAAGCTTCTTAAACGCACGCTCGAGCTTGGCGTCGCGCTCGTCATCGGAGGTATCCATTCCGAGCATGCTCACGAGCACCTGCTCAAACATCGAGGACTCGCGGTTGGCGGAAGACACGTACTGACGCAGGTTGCGCGGCTCGATATGGAAGCGTGACAGCTCGGAGCAGTAGCGGATGATCGGGAAATCGCGGCCATCGACGAGCTCACGATTCTGCGGGCTCTTGATGATGCGAATGAGGTCGTTCTCGGCGAGCGAGCGGATAAACGAAATCTCGACGCCCAGCATATCGGGAATGGTCTCGATGGGATGCAGCTTTTGCTTAGTCTCCTTGGGCTCCGTCTTGAGCGGAACATCGGACAGCAAGCCCACCTCGTAAGCGAGTGTTGACAGGTCCGTGGCGTTTTCCAAGCGCTGCTTAATCACGTTGAGCGGCATGTAGCGGGTCTTCTGCAAGTGCAGGATGACCTCCAGGCGATCAACGTCCTCTTTGGAGTACTGACGGTATCCCTTAGGCGTACGATGAGGGGTAATGAGCCCCTCATCCTCTAGAAATCTAATTTTTGAGTTCGAAAGATCGGGGTATGCGCCTCGAAGTAGGTTGACGACTTGGCCGATACTCAGATAGTTGCGTTCGGCCATGCCCTACTCACCGGTTTCGATGCGCTCCGGCGTGCTCTCGTGGTAGATGAGCGTAAACGTACCGATCTGAACGGAAGAACCGTCGTGCAGCGGGGCTGCATTGACAATGGCACCGTCGACCCAGGTACCATTGAGCGAGCCCAGGTCCTCGATGCGAGCGCCGAGGCCCTCGCGAATAATGCGCGCGTGGCTGCGCGAAACGGTCATGTCATTAAGGAAGATGCCGTTCGCAGGATCGCGGCCGATGGTGGTCACGTCGTCCTCGAGCTCAAAGGCGGCACCAGTCTGCGGACCCTTGACGATGGACAGGACGGGGGCGGTGATGCGCACGTTGGCCATGAGGTCGGGAACGGTGACGTCGCTTGAAGGCACGCGGAATACGCAGGTAGCGTCAGCAGTCTTATCATTCTGAGGCATATTGTTAACCATGTTGTCCATGACAACCCCTAACTTATCGCGGACGTGCCGCAAATAATGAACCGTACGTAATCATACCCCAACGAATCAGTCTTCGATTTCAGGGTTCAGAAAGTCGATGTCCTCGTCCTCGGGATGCGCGAGAGCCTGTTTAATGGCCACTCCGCCCTTAATGGAGTAGATGACAGCCGTGAGCATGGAGAAGATCACGCCGCCGTACACAAAGAAGATGCCGAGGGGCACCGAGCTTCCGTTGAGGCCCGGGAAGGCCGTAAGGGTTGAAGATAAAAGGTGCAGGCCGTCAATAACGGGGAAACCGAGCAGCATGAGTGAGAAGCCGGTCATGAGCAGCGCCGTGGCAATCTTTCCGGGGAAGACGACATCGATGGGGCGACGGTGATAATGACGAACGATAAGCGTGCCGATGCCCAGATAGATGTCGCGGCCAATAATGAGCACGCAGACCCAGATGGGCAGTTCTCCGCGAACCACCAGTCCAAGTACGCCGGTGAACAGCAGCGCACGGTCGCAGATGGGATCCATGACCTTGCCGAGCCACGAGACCGTCTTGGTCATGCGGGCGATCTGACCGTCCATCCAGTCGGTGGAGGCGGCAACGGCGTAGATTGCGATGGCGATGACGCGGTTGTTATCCGTCACAAACAGGTACAGAAATACCAGGGTGAGGATCAGGCGCGTAAAGGTGATGAAATTGGAGATCGTAAAGATCTTATTCGACGGGTAATCGGAAGTGCCGATAAGCTCCTTTTTGATCTTCTTTTTGATGCCCACAGGACTCCCCCGCTGGTTAACGACAAAACTTTCGATACTATACCCGTTCCGGCGATGTCTATCCAGCGTAAGCATAGAGAGTCCAGACATATGGAGGATGCTACTGGGTTGTGCGGGATTCTGCATTTGTGTACATCAGCCTCCAAATATGACATTTTTCGGCATCTTTGATGGCTGATGTACACGTTTTGATTCGGTGATTACATCGATCGGGAAAGTTGTTGCCTTAAGCAAATTAATCATGATGTGCGGGTCGAGAAGGGTTGGCGCTAAAAGAACCCAACGGCCGTTACGGCTTCGTTAGAAACGCGCCCCACCATGGATGTTGAACCCGAAAGGTAAGGCGCGCGGGCACGGCGACTCGGCCCGCGCGCCCGGAAGAGAAAGGATAAACCCATGGGTTACATGCTCGAGACGCGTGGGCTCACCAAGCGCTTCGGCCGCGGCGACCAGGCGCAGGACGCCGTGGCCGACGTGAGCCTTCATATCCGCGAGGGCGAGGTGTACGGGCTGCTCGGTCCCAACGGAGCCGGCAAGTCGACAACGCTCAAGATGATCTGCGGGATGCTGCGGCCGACGGCCGGGGAGATCCTCTTTGCCGGGCACGCCTGGCGCCGCGAGGACCTCTACGCAATCGGCAGCCTCATCGAGGAGGCGCCGCTCTACCCCAACCTCACCGCGCGCGAGAACCTGCGCGTGCGCACCACGCTGCTGGGCCTTCCCGAGAGCCGCGTAGATGAGGTGCTCGCCGCCGTGGACCTCGCGGACACCGGGAAGAAGCGCGCCGGGCGCTTCTCGATGGGCATGCGGCAGCGCCTGGGGCTCGCGCTGGCGCTGATCGCCCGGCCACGCCTGCTCGTGCTCGACGAGCCCCGTCATGCCGCCAGCAGCGTGGTGGAGCCACATCCTCTCCGAGGTGCAGCAGATGGCGGACACCATCGGCATCATCTGCGGGGGGCGCCTCGCCTACGAGGATGCGCTTCGGCCCGGGCAGGACCTCGAGGAACTCTTCATGAGCTTCTGCCGGGAGGGGCGACGAGCGCGCGGGGAGGTGGCGGCATGACGGGCGAGAAAGGCGGCCTGCTCGCGGGCCTGCGCGCCTGGATTGGCTACACTGATGTGGACAGTTCCGGGAGGGGCGCAGGAGACGGGAGGGCCGTATATGAGGGACCCCAGGCACCCGAGGCATTTCACCGACGAGTTCAAGAGGCAGATAGTCGACCTCTACAACGCCGGCAAGCCCAAGCGCGAGATCATGGACGAGTACG
>CABUDJ010000019.1 GCA_902490325.1 uncultured Collinsella sp.
TTCCTTTGCGTGCGGAACTCGCGACAAACTTAATATATTTCGCCGCCCCTCTGCCAAGCTCGGGAGACGACACGTTGATGTCTGCTTAACTCTGCTCGCTCAGCTAATTACTTTGTTGGGGATCTACGATTTGCTGGAGGGTGAACTTGCATTGGGGCTTGTCGCCTTCTCCTCCTGGCTTTTCCTCATCGAAATCAAAAATCATGATGGCGCAGTTGGGGAGTTTGGCTGGGAGCTTGAAGTCTGCTGGGGCGGCGGCTTTTATGAATTGGCGGCTGGCGCTACCGTGGCTTACTGCTAGTAGGGTTTTGGTATCCTCGGCGCTTATGAGATTGGTGAGGGTTTCTACCATGCGTTTTTGCAGGGCTTGGCTTCCCTCTCCTCCAAAGGGGACTAGGTCCTCGCCCGGATCCCAGACGTCGGTGGGTAGCGCGTCGTGCGGGCCCTCTTCGAAGGTGCCGTAGCAGCGCTCGATAATGCCTTCGCAGGGCTCAACGTCAGCGTCTGCGCCGAGAAGCTCGGTTGCGACGAGGCTTGCCGTGGCCATGGCTCGGCCCAAAGGGGAGGAGACCACTTTATCGGGGACGACGCCGTGGGCTTTGAGCCATGCGGCTGCCATCCCGGCTTGCTGACGGCCTAAGTCGGTGAGCGGTGAATCGCAGCGGCCCTGGACCAGCTTTTTGACGTTGAACTCCGTCTGACCGTGACGGAGTAGATACAGCTTCTTCATGCTCTCCCCTTCTGCATAACCTGCTTTGCCGGCACAGCCTTACTCGTGGGTATGCCCTACGTAGTCTTCGTCGATCGTAATCTTGGCAATCGACTTGGGATATTCCGATTCGACCCGTTGTGCCAGCGCGTGCTTTACGTCTTCGGCACTCATCTGCAGATCCGAGGGACGCACGCAGTCAAAGATCACGTTGGTGTGCGTAGGACCCGGCACACAGCGTAGATCATGAATCGAGAGGCGGTTATCGATCTCCTGAGCCATTGCGTTGATACGCAGGCGCATGCTCGCCAGCTTGGGGTCATCGGTCACGATGGGGTCGTAGTGAAGTGTGACAATCATGCCGTCTTCGTTCCTAAACGACTGCTCGATGTTATCGAGCGTGTCGTGACTTTCCAGCGGGCTGGCCTCGGCCGCCATCTCGGCGTGCGCACTTGCAAACTTCCTGCCCGGGCCGTAGTCGTGAACCATCAAATCGTGAACGCCCAAAACGCCGGGATAGCTCATGATCTTGTCTCGAATGTGCTTGACCAGCTTAGGATCGGGTGACTGGCCCAAAAGCGGGCTTACCGTATCTTGAATAAGTTCAAGGCCGCTCCAGCCAATATAGGCGCCAACGGCAAGGCCAACCCATGCGTCAAGATTGATGTGCGTCACCTGCGAAACAATCGCACATGCCAGCACGGCGCCTGTGGCAAGGACATCGTTCTTGGAATCCTGCGCGGTCGCATGCAGCGTCTCGGACTCAATGCGATCGCCGAGCTTTTGGTTGAGGGCCGCCATCCACAGCTTTACAACCATCGAAAGTGCCAGGACTGCCACCAGGGCAAGCGAGAACTCGACAGGCTCCGGGTTGACAATACGCTCCACCGAGGACTTCACCAGTTCGATGCCAATAAGCAGCACGAGCGCCGCCACGACCAAACCCGAGAGATACTCGTAGCGACCGTGGCCGTAAGGATGCTCGGGGTCGGCCGGCTTGCTCGCCAGCTTAAAGCCCAGCACGCTCACGATATTCGAGCTGGCATCGGACAGGTTGTTCATGGCATCCGCCACAATCGAAACCGATCCCGACAGCACACCAATTGCGCCCTTCGCAGCACAAAGCGCAACATTAGCGAGAATACACACCATGCCCGTCAACGTGCCCACGCGCGCACGGTCGCCCTGCGCACGACGAACGATCCACTCGACCATCTTCATCAGCCCCCACGGTACTGCCTATATATATCTATTGCTCAAACGGATTGTAGTGTAGCCACTTTGTCCTTCAGATACAAAAAAGGCCACAACCCACACGGGCCACGGCCTTGGAATATGGCAAAGGAATCGTCCTTGTGTCGCACAGGTTTACGCGCTTACTTCGGCCACGCTCTTCGAGGTTTCGGGTGAATCGGCTCCGTCCCCCGTCGTCTGTCCCTTCGCCGGCACCACGCCAAAGCAGTAGCTCAGCGCCGCAGACACCGCAAATGCCACACCGCCGGCAGCGCAGCACCACAGCAGGTTCGAGATGCCGCCCGTGGCAAAGCCAATGACCATAAGGACATTCGTCATGCCGATGGTATAGGCCGTAACGTGGCCCACGGCCGCAACAAGGCCTCCGACGGCGCCGCCAATGGCCATGCACGTCAGGCACCTGCCATATTTAAAGCCGCAACCGTACAGCGCCGGCTCGCTTACGCCGCCAAGAACACCCGAGATTGAATAGCCCAGCATGAGCGCCTTCTCGTCCTTATCCGCAACGCGAAGCGACGCGCCAAAGGGCATGCCCCAAACGGCGAACGTTGCCATCGTCGCGGCGATCAGGATGCACGAATCCGTTCCCACACTCATAAACTGCGCATAGGCGAGCGATAGGACAACGTTGCTGACGCCGGCGATCTTTAGGAACTCCCAGCCCGCAGCAAGCCCCATGAGCGTGAGCAGCGACACGATGCCACCGGAATTGCCAAGCATAAACATAAGCTGGCCCAACAGCATGCCCAGATAGCTGCCCGCCGGTGCCGTGATACACAGCGAAACCGGAACCATGACAAGCATGGTCGCAAACGGAACGAACGAAAACGCCACGGCCTTAGGGATAACGCGCTGAAAGAAACACTCCACTCGCCATAGCACGGGCACCGAGATGAGAACCGGAATAACAGTCGTCGTGTAATCGTTGACCGGCGCGGGAAGTAAACCATACACGGAAGCCATCGATGCCCCCGTCGTCGATGCGGCATCGACGAGCTTAAGCAGATCGGGCGCAATCAATACGCCGCCCAGCATCATGCCCAGCTGCTCCGAGCAACCGAGCTGGCGGGCGGCCGCCCAACCAAGATAAATGGGCAAAAAGTAGTAGCCGGCGTTATAGAGCCAACTGTAGAACAGGCGATAGATTTCGGAATCGGCAGACCACAGGCCCAGCATGCCTTCGCCCATAATGACGGCGACGGTACGAAACAGCGCCGCACAGACAATAAACGGCAGCGCCGACATCATGCTTTTGGACAGATAGTCCACCACGGCCATGGCGTTTGATGAAACCGTCGTTGTAAACGAGGTGTTAGAAACTTGTGACATGGAACGCCTTTCCCAATGTGACATGCGGGCTGTCCCCTTGTCACATCGTGCGGTACTGACCGATTGCGCGGTACTTTTCGTAGCGGAGGTTTGTGAGGGTCGCGTCGTCGAGCCGCCCAAGTGTATCGAAGGCATCAAATGCCGAGGACATGACGGCACCGGCGATCTCCTCATGCGACAGACCCCTATCGTCAACAATGCCGTCGATGATGCCGAGCGCCAACAGGTCGGGAGCCGTGAGCTTAAGCGCCTCGGCGGCCTCATTCGCGCGCTCGGTATCCTTCCACAGGATCGACGCACAGGCCTCGGGGCTCACGACCGAATAGGCCGAGCTCGAGAGCATCAGGATGCGGTCGGCCACGGACAGCGCCAGCGCGCCACCAGAGCCGCCCTCGCCTGTCACCACCGAGACAATCGGCGTCTTGAGGCCGCTCATCTCCATGAGATTCTGGGCAATCGCCTCGCCCTGGCCGCGCTCCTCGGCACCGATGCCGCAAAACGCGCCCGAAGTATCGACCAGGCACAGAACCGGTCGACCAAACTTTTCGGCCTGACGCATAAGGCGACGCGCTTTGCGGTAGCCCTCGGGATGTGCCATACCAAAGTTGCGACGCATGCGCTCTTTGGTCGTGGTACCGCGCTCGACGGCGATAACCGTCACGGGTCGCCCGTCTTTCCAGCCAATGCCAGCCACCACGGCGGCGTCGTCGCCAAAGTAACGGTCGCCATGCAGCTCCACAAATCCATCCAGGCCCAGCGAGATCATCTCGCCCGCCGTGGCGCGATCTGCCGATCGGGTCTGCTTGACAATCTCGAGCGCGGTTTTTGGTGCGGTCGAGCGCTTGAACAAGTGTCCCAGCTTTTTGCCGCGACGACCCGTATGCACGATCTCATGCGGTGCCCCCAGGCCGGGCGCGTGCCCTTCGTGCAGTGCCAGCAGCTCGCCTACCGTGAGCGCAATCTCGCCACGCGGAACAACGGCATCGCAAAAGCCGTGCTCCAGCAAAAACTCGGAGCGCTGGAATCCCTTGGGCAGGCGCTTGTGCATGTTCTGCTCGATCACGCGCGGGCCGGCAAATGCCGTCAGGGCATCGGGCTCGGCCAGGATAATGTCGCCCTCCATGGCAAAACTCGCGGTTACGCCTCCGGTCGTGGGGTCGGTGAGCACCGTGATATACAGGCCGCCCGCCTCGCTGTGGCGCCTAACCGCCGCAGAAATCTTGGCCATCTGCATAAGCGATGTCACGCCCTCTTGCATGCGCGCACCGCCCGAAACGGTAAAGCCGACAACTGACAACCCCAGCTCGGTCGCATGCTCAAATGTGCGACAGATCTTCTCGCCCACCACGGAACCCATCGAGCCCATCATAAAGTTGGCGTCCATAAAGAAGAGCGCCGTATCGCAACCGCAGATTTTGCCTCTACCGCACACAACGGCATCGCGCTCGCCCGAACGCTCGCTCACGCTCTTGAGCTTGTCGGCATAACCGGGAAACGAGAGGAAGTCCTCCGACGCCAGATTGGCATCCCATTCCTCAAACGTGCCCTCGTCAACCGTCATGCGCATGCGCGCGCGACCGCTCACGCGAAAGTGTTTTCCGCAACGAGGGCAGACCTCGAGGTTGTCGTGCAGGCGCGCCTCATCGATCACGCGGCGGCACTCCGGGCACTTGATAAACACGTGACGCGCGGGAAACTCGGCGCACGACTCGGTCATCGGTCCCTCGAGGACGTTGACCGTCTTCGCTTTTCTATTCATCAGCATAGAGATGCCCCATCAGATCGGTGTGATACATGCCCGACAAGAACTCGTCGTTTGCCAGCACGTCGAGCTGAAGCTCGCTGTTTTCGCTCACGCCCTCAATCACGAGCTCGCCCAGGGCCGAGCGCATCTTGCGAATGGCGCCGTCACGCGTGGGCGCACACACGATGAGCTTGCCAAGCATGGAGTCGTAGTACGGCGGAACGTTCGCACCGGTAAACATGGCGGAATCCCAGCGCACGCGCGGACCACCCGGCACACGCAACGCGGTGACCGTTCCGCATGACGGTAGAAAGTCCGGCGTTTCGGCATTGATGCGGCACTCCATGGCGTGGTTGCGGACCGGCATGTCCTCCTGCTCAAAGGGCAGAGGCTGGCCGGCTGCCACGCGCAGCTGCCACTTGACCAAGTCGGTATCGGTCACAAACTCCGTAACCGGATGCTCCACCTGCAAGCGCGTGTTCATTTCCATAAAGTAGAAATTGCCGTCGTCCGAATACAGGAACTCGATGGTACCGGCTCCTTCGTAGCCGACGGCACGAGCCAGGTCACGCGCTGCCTTGTGCATGCGAGCACGAATGTCGTCGTGTCCGTCGAGGCACGGCGCGGGGCTCTCCTCGATTAGCTTTTGGTTGCGCCGCTGCACCGAGCACTCGCGCTCGCCGAGCGAAAACACATGGCCCTGCTTATCGGCCATAATCTGTACCTCAACGTGATGCGCCGGCGCGACGAACTTCTCCATGTAGCACTCGCCGTCGCCAAAAACGGCCTCGCCCTCGGCGCGTGCTTCAATAAAGGCCTTTGCCGCATCTTCCACGCGATCGACCTTGCGAATGCCGCGACCGCCGCCACCTGCACGCGCCTTAATGAGCACGGGGCAGCCAATGCGCTCGGCCTCGGCCGTTGCCTCCTCGGGGCTTTTGAGCAAATCGCAGCCCGGCACGATGGGCACGCCCGCCGCGGCAGCCGTTCGACGCGCGGCGTCCTTATCGCCCATGCTGTCGATCACCTCGGCCGAAGGACCGACAAACGCCAGGCCATACTTGTCGCAGTCGCGTACGAAGCTCGCCTTCTCGGAGAAAAAGCCATAGCCGGGATGAATTGCCTTGGCTCCCGACTTTACGGCACAGGTGAGCACGGCATCGTCGTTGAGGTAGCTCTCGGCAAGACGCGGGCCACCGATGCAATACGCCTCGTCGGCAAGCTGCACGTGCAGCGCGTCCGCATCGGCCGTGGAATAGACGGCGACGGTCTTGATGCCCATATCGCGGCACGCGCGGATAACACGGACCGCGACTTCGCCACGGTTGGCAATGAGCACTTTGTCGAACATGAAGCCTTCCTTAACTTTCGTGCATGAGTGCAAAGGACATATCGGCGCGGCAGCAAACCTCACCGTTGACGCTCGCAGTACCCGTCGCAAAGCGGAACGGCCCGCGCGCACGCGTGATGGTGCACACCAGATCAACCGTGTCGCCCGGGCGCACCGGACGCTTAAAGCGCACCTTATCGAGGCTCGTATAGAACGGCGTCGCGCCGCGCGCCTCCTCATCGCCCATCAGCAGCACGCAGCAGTTCTGGGCGAGCATCTCGCACTGAATCACGCCGGGGACGACCGGGTTTCCCGGAAAATGCCCCTGCAAAAAGTACTCGTCGCCCGTGATCGTGATCTTGCCGTGGGCCTCGTCGCCCACCAGCTCGGCCTCGTCGAGCAAAAGCATCGGCTCGCGATGCGGTAACAGCTTCTTGAGCTCTTCTTTGTTCATGGATATCACCTATCCGATCCTCATGAGGCAGCTGCCGAACTCCACGAGGTCGCCGTCGGCCACGCAGATCTCGAGCACCTCACCGTCTGCCTCGGCCGTCACCTCGTTGAGAACCTTCATGGCCTCGATGATGCAAAGGGTCTCGCCAGCCTTGACCTTGGAGCCCACGTGCACAAACGGTTCGTTGCCCGGCGCCGGGGCAGCATAGAAAACGCCGACCATGGGAGCGGTCACCTCGGTGCCCTTGGGCTCCGGTGCGGCGGCAGGTGTCTGCGCGGCGGGCTCCGGTGCGGCAGGCGCGACTGTGGGAGCTGCAACTGGAGCGGCCATAGCGCTCGGCATAGGCATGGGCACGGCAACCGGCTGCGCGGCGCTCGCGCGCTCGAGTTCGACCGCAGTGCCATCGGGCTCCTCAACGCGTACGCGCGTGAGGCCGCGGTCCTCCATAACATCGGCTATCTCGGCAAGTCTTTTGGAATCCATGCTCTAGCTCCTCGTATATCTACGCAGCGCGATGGCGGCGTTGTGTCCGCCAAAGCCCAGGTTGGTCGAAAGCGCCCAGGTAAGGTCGGCGCGAACCGCGCGATTGGGCGTGTAGTCAAGATCGCAGGCGGGATCGGGCGTGTGGTAGTTAATGGTCGGCGGCACCACGCCCTGCTCGAGCGCCATGGCGCAGGCCATGACCTCGATGGCGCCCGTGGCACCGATCATGTGGCCGGTCATCGACTTAGTCGACGAGACGTGCGCGGCGCGCGCCGCGTCCTCGCCGAGCGCACGCTTAATGCCCGCCGTCTCGGACGAATCGTTGAGCTTGGTCGATGTGCCGTGAGCATTGATGTAGAGACCCTCGGAAGGCCTGACGTCGCCCTCGGTCACCGCCAGCGATATCGCGCGGGCAATGCCGGCAGCCTCGGGATCAGGGCTCGTGATGTGATAGGCATCATCGGTGTTGCCGTAGCCAACGACCTCGGCATAAATGTGCGCACCGCGCGCCTGCGCATGTTCCATGCTCTCGAGCACGAGCACGCAGGCGCCCTCGCCCATCACAAAGCCATCGCGGTCTGCATCGAACGGGCGGCAAGCCGTCGCGGGATCAGGGTTGGTGGTCAATGCGCGGCAGGACGTAAAGCCCGCAACGGCATCGGGGATAATTGCGGCCTCGGCGCCGCCCGCGAGGATCGCGTCGGCATAGCCGTGCTTGATGGCGCGGAACGCCTCACCCACCGCATGGGCAGAAGTCGCGCAGGCAGTCACGACGGGCAGGGTCGGGCCCTTTGCCTTATGGCGAATCGCGATGTTGCCCGAAGCCATGTTGGGAATCATCATCGCGATCATGTAAGGCGATGCGCGACGAGGCCCCCGATCGGCGATCGTGTGGACGTTGTCGACGAGTGTCTGCATGCCGCCCACACCCGAGCCCACGTAGACGCCCAGGCGCTCTCGATCGATGGCGCCTTCGACATCAAAGCCCGCATCGTGCATAGCCTCGTCCGAAGCCGCCATCGCAAACTGAACGCAGGGGTCCAGATGCTTTGCATCACGCTTGCCAAAGTACTCGTTGCCGTCAAAGCCCTTGACCTCGGCCGCCACCTTGACGGCAAACGCATCGGTATCGAAGTGCGTGATCGGGCCGATGCCGCACGTGCCGGCGCACATGGCCGCCCAGGTGGCAAGCGCCGTGTTGCCGAGCGGCGATACGGCACCGATGCCGGTGATTGCAACTCTCTGTTCCATCATGGTCTCCTCATCCAAGCCGTTCTTCGGCCCTGGTTTCTACATCGCCATTCCGCCGTCGACGCGTACGACCTCGCCCGTAATGTAGGCAGCCGCGTCGCTCGCCAAAAAGCGCACCACGCCGGCCACTTCCTCGGGACGCGCCATGCGCCTCAGGGGAATCTGCTCCTCGCATGCCGCACGCACCTTATCCGATAGCTTTGCCGTCATATCGGTCTCGACAAACCCGGGTGCGACCGCGTTCACTCGTACGCCGCGGGGCGCAAGCTCGCGCGCTACCGCCTTGGTCAGGCCGATCACGCCCGCCTTAGAGGCAGCGTAGTTGGCCTGCCCGGCATTGCCCATCAGGCCCACAACCGAGCTCATGTTGACGACGCAGCCGCCGCGCTGGCGCATAAAGGTCTTGGTGAGCGCGCGCGTCGTATTGAACGTGCCCTTGAGATTGACATCGAGCACGCGGTCGAAGGCATCGTCACCCATACGCATGAGCAGGCCGTCGCGCGTGATGCCGGCGTTGTTGACGAGCGCCCAAATGGAGCCAAAGTCGTTGAGGACCGTCTCCACGCAAGTGTTGACGGCGGCGGGGTCGGCCACGTCACATTGATATGCGCGTGCCGTGGCGCCAGCCGCCTCACAGGCGTCGCACGTCTCGCGCGCCGCATCTGCGCCACCGGCATAGACGACGGCGATATCAAAGCCGTCCTCCGCCAGGCCCACGGCACAAGCGCGACCGATGCCGCGCGAGCCGCCCGTGACAAGCGCCACGCGACGTGAGTCGTTGCGCTCGAGCGCGCCGTTGTTCAAGTTGCCCATGTCATTCCTTTCGGGTTACAGCCCTGTGGGCTATGCGAGCTCATCGGCAATAGCTGCGACCTGCTCGGCCGTTTCGCACGAATACACGCGAACGTCGCTCAGCGTACGCTTGACCAGGCCCGACAGTGTTTTGCCAGGACCGACCTCAATAAACGTGTCGATGCCCTGATCCTGCAGAGTGTGCAGCGTGTCGACCCAACGCACGGCATGGCTCACCTGGTTGGCCAAGACATCCGATGCCGCTCGCGGGTCCGCCGGATAGGGCGCCGCCGTCATGTTTGCCATGACCGGAATCAGCAGCGGAGACGGCGCGTGGCCGGCTTGGATATACGTCGCCAGTCCCTCAGTCGCCTCGGCCATATAGGGGCTATGGAATGCACCCGACACCGCGACCTTCATGGCCCGGCCGCCAGCCTCTTTTACTAGGACGTCGAGCTCCTGCAGCGCCTCGGGCGCTCCGGCAACAACCGTCTGCTGCGGACTGTTGTAGTTGACCGGCCAGCAATCCTCGCCGGCCTGTTTTGCCAAGCCCTCGACTTGCGCCGCATCGAGCTTGATGACGGCGCGCATGCCGCCCGGATGGCGCTCGGCAGCCGCGGCCATCAGCGCCGCGCGCTCGCACACGAGCTCAAAGCCCGCTCGCGTATCGAACGCCCCCGCAAAGGTGAGCGCGGCGACCTCGCCTAGCGAGAATCCCGCACAGGCGGCAGGTACCACGCCGCGCTCACGCAGGGCGGCAGCCGCTGCTAGGTCGTGAACGAACACGCACGGCTGCGTGTTCTCGGTCTGCGAGAGCTCCTCCTTGGAGGCACTCCGGCATTGCTCGCTGGTCCCCGGGCGCACCTCGTCGGCAATGGCGAACACCTCGGCGGCCGCCGGCGATGTCTCGATCAGATCGACGCCCATCGCGGGGTGTTGGGAACCCTGGCCGGCAAACAGAAACGCTACGCTACCCATGCGCACGCACCCTTCAGGACGCGCTCGGCGCCATCGACCAGATCGTCAACGATTTCACGTGCGCTCTGGCGCTCGCTAACCATGCCGGCAATCTGTCCACACAAAAACGAACCCTCTTCGTAATTACCGTCCTTGGCGGCCTTGCGAAGGGCGCCCGTGCCCATGGCCCCGAGCTCCTCGACGCTTGCGCCCGCCGCCTCGCTCTTAGCGTAGGCGTTGGTAAAGGGGCTCTTGAGGGCACGCACCGGGTGTCCCGTCGAGCGGCCGGTCGCACGCGTCGAGGTGTCGTTGGCCTTCAGGACCATCTCCTTGTACTGCTCCGATACGGTGCACTCGTCTGCGATCAGAAAGCGCGTACCCACCTGCACGCCGGCGGCGCCCAGCATAAAGGCGGCCGCCATGCCGCGGCCGTCGGCAATACCGCCGGCAGCCACGACGGGAATGTCGACCGCATCGACGACCTGCGGCACCAGTGCCATCGTCGAGGTCTCGCCAATATGGCCGCCCGATTCGGTGCCCTCGGCAACAACCGCCGTGGCCCCACGACGCGCCACGAGGCGCGCCAGCGCCACCGAGGCAACGACCGGGATGACCTTGATGCCCGCCTCGTTCCACGCCTTCATGTACTTGGTGGGATTGCCGGCACCCGTCACGACGACCGGTACTCGCTCGTCAATCACAACCTGGGCGACCTCGTCGGCGAACGGGCTCATGAGCATGACGTTGACGCCAAAGGGCTTATCCGTCCTGGCGCGCAGCTTATGAATCTGGTCGCGAAGCCAGTTGGCGTCGGCGTTCATGGCCGCGATGATGCCTAAGCCACCCGCCTCGGACACTGCGGACGCCAGCGAGGCATCGGCAATCCAGGCCATACCGCCCTGGAACACGGGCTTTTCGATGCCGAGCAGATCGCAGAGAGGAGTCTTGAGCATCTCTACTTCTCCAATGCCGCCTCGACCGTATCGGCGAACTCGCCGACCGTCTTGGGGTTCTCCTCGGTATCGAGCTGGATGCCAAACTCGTCCTCGACGGCAACGAGGATCTCGACGGTGCCCAGGCTGTCGAGACCAATCTCCTCGAGCGTGGACTCGGGCTTCATCTCGACATCGTCAAGACCGGCGGTCTCGCGGATAACGTCGCAAACGCGCTCGAAGGTCTTCTGATCTGCCATGGTAGTTCTCCTTTGGTTGTGCCCTAGGGCGTTTTTATTTCCTATGTGCGACTACTTCCAACGAAGCAGATAGCCACCTATATCCAGACCGGCGCCAAATCCAACCAAGGCGATGGTGTCGCCTGTGTGAAGTGCACCGGCGTTTGCCAGCCGGTCGAGGGCAAGCGGAATGCATGCGCTCGAAATGTTGCCGGTCTCGCGCAACGTGCGAACCACGCGCTCGTCCGGCACGCCCAGGCGCTTGACCGCCTGGCTCAGGATTCGTTCGTTAGCCTGATGGAATACAAAATGATCGATGTCTTCGACCAAAATGCCCGCATCGATCGCAAGCTTATGGACCGTGTCGCAGATGGCGTTGACGCCGAACTTGAACACGCGGCGGCCATTCATGGACAGCACGCTCGCGCTATCTGCGGAAGCCTTAAACGGCGAGGTACCGACCAGACCGGGAACGCGCAACGTCTCGACGTCGGGCGCCGTCGAAAGCTCAACGGCAAGGGGATTCTCTCCCCCGGCCTCCATGACTGCAGCGCCCGCGCCATCGCCAAAGAGCACGCACGTGGCACGGTCAGTCCAGTCGAGCGCGCGCGTCATCTGCTCGGCAGCAACAACAAGCACGCGCTCGGCACGGCTGCGGGCGATATAGCCCTCGGCGACATCGAGCGCAAATACGAAGCCGGCACAAGCCGCCGAGACATCGAAGGCAGGGCACGTCGCGCCAAGCCGCTCAGCAACGGCACACGCCTCGGCGGGAACAAGGTGGTCACCCGTCGTCGTCGAGCAGACGATCAGATCCAGCTGGCTCGCGTCGATTCCGGACACCTGGAGTGCCCGCTCGCTCGCCGCTACGGCAAGGTCGTCAAGTGACTCGGTGGTGCAGACGTGGCGGCTCTTGATACCTGTGCGAGTAAAAATCCACTCATCCGAGGTATCGAGGAACTCAGACAGCTCGTCATTGGAAACGCTGCGCTCAGGAAGCGCCGAGCCTGTTCCAAGAATCGTGAAACCCATCACTAACCTCCTTTGAGTTGTTGACGTGTTTACATCGACCAAGAGAGGATAACGCATTTCAGTCTTTGTTGACGTGTTAACATTAAATTGTCCAAATGCGACAAAGGCTTCACATTGTGTCTATCTCTCGACACCATTGCGCGATTGCCTTATTTACTTAGGAGGTAGCAGCTGTTATGGATTCTCGTTTAACGATAGTCGACGTAACCGGATCGACCAACGATGACCTGCTCGAAGCAGGAAAACAGGGAGCGCCGCACGGCACAGGACTTGCCGCCCGCGCGCAAACGGCAGGACGCGGCCGGCGCGGCCACAAGTGGGATTCAACCGCCGGCAACCTATTGCTTTCGATTGTCCTGCGTCCATGCGTTAATCCCGCAAAGTACTCTGGTCTTGCCGCCGTCAGCGGCCTAGCGGTGCTCGAAGCACTCGAAAAGCAGGGTCTTGCAAACGAGATTGGCCTCAAATGGCCCAACGACCTGGTCGCGCGAGGACGCAAGCTCGGCGGCATTCTGGTCGAGGCCGCACGCGATAACGAAGGCAAACCTTTCGCCGTCTGCGGCATTGGCGTCAATGTGAACTATGTGCCCCAAGAGGTGCCCGATGGCGGCCTGCCGGCAATCGGTCTCTCGGACCTTAACGAAAACGTTCCTGCCGTCGACATGCTCCTCGATGAGGTCTATCACGCAGTCGTGAACGCTGTAGATGCGTGGGCAGAACGCCTCAACGCCATGGAAGAAGACGCCGGACCGCTCGCGCCCGTCCGCGATGACTATGTCGGTCACCTCAATTGGATCGGGGAGCACGTTATCGCCCGCTCCCCCGCTGGAGACGAGCTGGCACGAGGCATATTTAGAACGGTCGACGATTGCGGCCGCGCATGCATTGAGACCGAGAGCGGCTTGTGCGTCTTCCACTTCGAAGAAGCATCCTTGCGCCCCCTGAGCGAATAGGGCGCCGCAGCCGTCGGCTCGGCAGACGAATTCGCTATCCCAAAATCTAAACTCAAAACAAAAGGGCCCCGCTACCGTAACGGCAGCGGGGCCCTTTAAGCTATGAGCGATATCGCTTAGAGCTTGATGTCGATGTCGACGCCAGCGGGGAGGTCGAGACGCATGAGCGAATCAACGGTGCCCGAGGTGGGGTCGAGGATGTCGATGAGGCGCTTGTGGGTGCGCATCTCGAACTGCTCACGGGAGTCCTTGTTCACGTGCGGCGAGCGGATAACCGTGTACAGGTTGCGCTCGGTGGGCAGGGGGACAGGACCGGAAACGCGAGCGCCGGTCTTCTGAGCGGTCTCGACGATGAGCTTCGCGGACTGATCGACGACCTCGTGATCATAGCCCTTGAGGCGAATGCGGATCTTCTGGGTAGCCAACTTAAACCTCCAAAGAGTGCGAGAGATGTTCTCGCGGATTACGTAACAGGGAGCTCGAACTTAGGCGTTCTTGCTCATGACCTCGTCCACGATGGACTTGGGCGCGGGCTCATAAGAGTCGAACTGCATCGTGTAGGATGCACGGCCCTGGGTCTGGGAGCGAAGGTCGGTAGCGTAACCGAACATCTCGCCCAGCGGCACCTTGGCACGGATGAGCTTGCTGTTCTTGCGATCCTCCATGCCCTCGATCTTGCCGCGGCGACCGGAGAGGTTGCCCATAACGTCGCCCATGTACTGCTCGGGGGTCTCGACCTCGACAGCCATGATCGGCTCGAGCAGCTGCGGATCGGACTTCTTGAGGGCGTCCTTGATAGCCATGGAACCGGCGATCTTGAAGGCGGCCTCGGAGGAGTCGACCTCGTGGTAAGAACCGTCGAACAGGGTGACCTTAACGTCGAGGACCGGGAAGCCGGCGATAACACCGGTGTTCAGGGCCTCCTGGATGCCCTTGTCGATGGACGGGATGTACTCCTTGGGCACGACGCCGCCGACGATAGCGTTGACGAACTCGTAGCCGAAGCCCTCCTCCATCTTCTCGAGCTTGATGACGGCGTGGCCGTACTGACCGCGACCGCCGGACTGACGGACGAACTTGCCCTCAGCCTTCTCGACGTCGTGACCAGCGGTCTCGCGGTAGGCAACCTGGGGCTTACCAACGTTAGCGTCAACCTTGAACTCGCGGAGCAGACGGTCGACGATGATCTCGAGGTGTAGCTCGCCCATGCCGGCGATGATGGTCTGGCCGGTCTCGTGGTTGGTGGACACCTGGAAGGTCGGGTCCTCCTCGGCGAGCTTGGTCAGAGCCAGGGACATCTTGTCCTGCTCGGCCTTGGTCTTGGGCTCGATGGCAACGTCGATAACGGGCTTAGCGAACTCGATCTTCTCGAGGACAATCTCCTTGCCCTCAGCGCACAGGGTGTCGCCGGTAGTGGAGTTCTTGAAGCCGACGCAAGCGACGATGTCGCCCGCGGCAGCGTCGTCACGGTCGATACGCTCGGCGGCGTTCATCTCGAGGATGCGGCCGAGGCGCTCGCGCTGACCGTTGGAAGCGTTGACCACGTAGGAGCCGGACTCGGCGCGGCCGGAGTAAACGCGGACATAGGTGAGCTTACCGACGAACGGGTCGGTCATGATCTTGAAGACCAGGCCGGAGAAGGGCTCGTCGAAGGAAGGATGACGCTGGATCTCCTCGCCGGTGTCCGGATCGGTACCGGTAACGGCCTCAACGTCGAGCGGGCTGGGCAGGTAGTCGACGACAGCGTCGAGCAGCTCCTGAACGCCCTTGTTCTTGTAGGCGGAGCCCACGAAGACGAGGTTGAGCTCGTTGGCCAGAACGCCCTTGCGCAGAGCGGCCTTGAGCTCCTCGACGGTGAAGTCCTCCTCCATGAGGATCTTCTCCATGAGCTCATCGTCAAAGCTGGCAGCAGCGTCGAGGAGCTCCTCGCGCTTGGTGGCAGCGATGTCGGCGAACTCAGCCGGGATCTCGTCCATCGGCTCGGGGTAGGTCATACCCTTCTCGTCGGCCTTGAAGTCCCATGCAGTCATGGTGACCAGGTCGATGACGCCCCAGAAGTTGTCCTCGGCGCCCATCGGGACCTGAGCGGCCACGGCGTTAGCGTCGAGACGATCCTTCATGGTCTCGATAGCGTTGAAGAAGTCAGCGCCCACGCGGTCATACTTGTTGATGAAGGCGATGCGGGGAACATTGAAGGTAGAAGCCTGACGCCAAACGGTCTCAGACTGGGGCTGAACGCCGGCAACGGCGTCGAAGACGGCGACAGCGCCATCGAGGACGCGCAGGCAGCGCTCGACCTCGGCGGTGAAGTCAACGTGGCCCGGGGTGTCGATGATCTGGATGCGGTAGTCCTTACCGTCCTTGTTCCAGAAGCACGTGGTAGCAGCGGAGGTAATGGTTACGCCGCGCTCCTGCTCCTGAACCATCCAGTCCATGGTGGCAGCGCCCTCATGGACCTCACCGATCTTGTGGGTCTTACCGGTGTAGTAAAGAATACGCTCGGTCGTGGTGGTCTTACCGGCATCGATGTGGGCCATGATGCCGATGTTACGGGTATCGGAAAGCTTGTACTTAGGCTTAGCCATGTTAGTTCCTTACCTTAACTTACCAACGATAGTGAGAGAACGCGCGGTTGGCCTCGGCCATCTTAAAGACGTCCTCACGCTTCTTGACGGAAGCGCCCAGGCCGTTGGAAGCGTCGAGGATCTCGTTGGCGAGACGCTCGGCCATGGTCTTCTCCTTGCGAGCGCGGGAGAAGTTGACGATCCAGCGGATACCCAGAGCGGTGGAACGACGGGAGTTGACCTCCATCGGGACCTGATAGGTAGCGCCACCGACACGCTTGGGCTTAACCTCGAGCGTGGGCTTGACGTTGTCCATAGCCTTCTTGAAGGTAGCGAGAGCGTCGCCACCCTCGGACTTCTCGGCAACGATCTCGAAAGCGGTGTAAACGATGCGCTCAGCGGTGGCCTTCTTGCCGTCAAGAAGGACCTTGTTGATGAGCTGAGTCACCAGGCGGTTGTTGTAAACGGCGTCAGGCTGAACCTCACGACGATTAGCTGCTGCACGACGCGGCATGTGAAATCTCCTTAAGTGTCTACCGTGCGGCGCTTAGGCGGCACACGGCGAAAGTATCAAAACGTTATCTGGCTTATTTAGCCTTGGGGCGCTTAGCACCGTACTTGGAACGGGCCTGCATACGGTTCTGGACCGGAGCAGCGTCGTAGGCGCCACGGATGACGTGATAACGGACACCAGGGAGGTCACGGACACGACCGCCGCGGACGAGCACGATGGAGTGCTCCTGCAGGTTGTGGCCCTCACCCGGGATGTAAGCAGTAACTTCGATGCCGTTGACAAGGCGAACACGGGCAACCTTACGAAGAGCCGAGTTCGGCTTCTTGGGGCTCGTGGTGAAGACGCGGGTGCACACGCCGCGCTTCTGGGAGTTGTGCTGCAGAGCAGCGTTCTTGGACTTCTTGGGCACGGAACGACGGCCCTGGCGAACCAGCTGGTTAATAGTAGGCAAAGCGTACTCCTTCTCGAATGATTCCAGCTTTCTGTAAAGTGCAACGGCTTGAATCGAGGGGTCAGCATCCCCCTACGAAACACGCAGTTCGATAGGATACGTGGCGTTAGCTGTGCCGTCAACAGACCACGCCGCCGGGCGTATCCCAAAATGAGCATATTTCCGCAAAGCCTACACAAAAGGAATCCCCTTCTGTGCGCGGGGGCGGATTCCCGGTCCGGGCGGCACAGGGGTTAAGTTTGCTGCTCTACAGTCCTGGCTCGCACGGAGGCCACATTAAGTGGCCTCCGGCTCGTGCGGAACTCGCGACCGACCAAATACCAAAGCCCTCGGAACTTAGGATACATGGCTGGAGTCGCTCTGCTGCAAAATTTATCGGCCTGTGATTTATTCCATGTCCCAGGTAGGCTCATCTTCACAACCTTTAAATAAAAAAGAAGTACCGGTTGGGGCCGGTACTTCTTTTGGTGCTTCGATATTTGGTTGCAGCTTTTGCTGCTGGCTTACAGGCCGCAGGCTGCTTTGAGTTCTTCGACTCGATCGGTTTTCTCCCAGGTGAAGTCGGCGTCTTCGCGGCCGAAGTGACCGTAGGCTGCTGTTTTCTCGTAGATGGGGCGACGCAGGTCTAGGTCGCGGATGATTGCGCCCGGGCGCAGGTCGAAGGTCTTCTCTACGGCTTCAACGATCTTGTCCTCGGCAACATGCGCGGTACCGAAGGTGTCGACCATGATTGAGAGGGGCTTGGAAACGCCGATGGCGTAAGCAAGCTCGACTTCGCAGCGATCGGCCAGGCCGGCGGCGACCACGTTCTTGGCGACCCAGCGCGCGGCATACGCGGCGGAGCGGTCGACCTTGGTGCAGTCCTTGCCGCTAAAGGCACCGCCGCCGTGACGGCCGTAGCCGCCGTAGGTGTCGACGATGATCTTGCGGCCGGTGAGGCCCGTGTCGCCCATGGGGCCGCCCACGACAAAGCGACCGGTGGGGTTCACGTAGATGTCCGCGTTGTCCCACGGCATGTTCTCGGCGGCCATGACCGGGGTGATGACGTGCTCGATGAGGTCGGCCTTGATCTTGCCCATGTCCTCGATCTCGGCGGCGTGCTGCGTGGAGATGACGATGGTCGTGACCTCGACGGGCTTGCCTTCCTCATAGCGCACGGTGACCTGGGTCTTGCCGTCGGGACGCAGGTAGGCGAGGGTACCGTCGTGACGCACGGCGGCCAAGCGCTCGGCCAGGCGGCTTGCCAGGTAGTGTGGCATGGGCATAAGGGTCTTGGTCTCGTTGGAGGCATAACCGAACATCATGCCCTGGTCGCCGGCACCGATCAGGTCGATCGGGTCGGTGGTAGCGCCGGTCTGGGTCTCGAAGGACTCGTCAACGCCCTGCGCGATATCGGGCGACTGCTCATGGATGAGGCTCATGACGCCGCAGGTGTCGCAGTCAAAACCGAACTTGGCACGGTTGTAGCCAATGCGGCGTATAACGCCACGGGCGATCTCCTGCACGTCGACGTAGGCCTGAGTGCGGATCTCGCCGGCGACGATGACGGTGCCGGTCGTCACGAGGGTCTCGCAGGCGCAGCGGACGTTCTCCACGTTGGCAGGCACGCCGTTGGGGGCGATGTAGCCCTGCTCCTGCAGCTCTATTTCTTTGGCGAGGATTGCATCGAGGACGGCGTCGCTGATCTGGTCAGCGATCTTATCGGGATGGCCTTCGGTCACCGACTCCGACGTAAAAACGAAGGACCCGTGTTGGGGTGGGATGGAACGAAGTTCTTCTGACATGATTGTCCTTTCAAAAACGTGTCCCGGCGACCGTTACCATTCCGCCGGGCTCTCTATGCAAGGGCACATCATAGCGCGTAAATCAAACATTCACACCCTTTCCGCACCTACTCATTGGGGACAGACTTAAATGACCAGCCTTCCTAAGTGCCGACAGGTTGCCCAATGACTGGTCATTTAAGTCTGTCCCCAATGAGTATCCCCAATGAGTAGGTCGGTGCCCTTTGTGCGGAGGTTGCTTTGATGCTTTATACTGGTGCGGTTAGACATCCATCCTGCAATCGAGGAGATTTCCATGGCATCAGACGTTCGCGTCCGCTTTGCACCCTCACCGACGGGCAAGCTGCACATCGGCGGCGCCCGCACCGCTATCTATAACTGGGCTTTCGCCCGTGCTAACGGCGGCACGTTCATCCTGCGCATCGACGACACCGATCCCACCCGTTCCACCGACGAGAACACGCAGATCATCCTGCGCGCCATGCGTTGGCTGGGCCTGGACTGGGACGAGGGTCCCGAGGTGGGCGGCGATTTTGGCCCCTACGCCCAGACCGAGCGCCTGGACCTGTACAAGCAGGCCGCCCAGAAGCTTTGGGACGAGGGCAAGGCCTATCCCTGCTTCTGCACCAAGGAGCAGCTCGACGCCGACCGCAAGGCCGCGCAGGAGCGCAAGGACCCCTTCCAGGGCTATCAGCGCCGTTGCCGCAATCTTGATCCCGAGGAGGCCCGCCGTCGCATCGAGGCCGGCGAGTCCTACGTCCTTCGCATCAAGGTGCCCGAGGACCGCGGCGACGTCGTTATCCACGATGCCGTCCACGGCGAGGTGACCTTCGATGCCAAGGAGCTCGACGACTTTGTCATCTTCCGCTCTGACGGCACGCCCACGTATAACTTTGCGACCGTCGTCGACGACGCCATGATGAAGATCACCCATGTCATCCGTGGCGACGACCACCTGTCCAACACCCCGCGTCAGGTCATGGTGTACGAGGCCCTCGGCGCTCCCGTGCCTACGTTCGCCCACATCTCCATGATCCTGGGCGCCGACGGCAAGAAGCTCTCCAAGCGCCACGGCGCCACCTCGGTGGAGGAGTACCGCGACGCCGGCTACCTGTCCGACGCCTTCGTCAACTACCTGGCGTTGCTCGGCTGGTCGCTCGACGGCGAGACTACGATCATTCCGCGTGATGTCCTGGCCAGCAAGTTTTCGCTCGACCGCATCTCCAAGAACCCGGCGACCTTCGACCCCAAGAAGCTCGACTGGGTCAATGCCGAGTACATCAACGGCATGTCCGACGCCCAGTTTGCCGACGAGATCATGGTCCCCGAGCTGCTCGAGGCGGGCCTCATCGAGGGCAACGTCGAGTACGGCGAGGACTGGATCGACGCGCTTGCCGCTATCGTCAAGCCGCGCACTAAGATGCCGACCGACGCCGTGACCGTCGCCGCTCCCATCTTTGCCACGGCCGAGACGCTCGAGTATGACGAGAAGTCCGTTAACAAGGGCCTAGCCAAGGAAGGCATGGGTGCCATCCTGGACGCCGCCAAGGCCGCGCTCGAGGGTGTCACCGAGTGGACCGCCGCGAACATCGACGCCGCGCTTGAGCCGCTGCCCGAGCAGATGGACCTTAAGAAGCGCGTGGTGTTCCAGGCCGTGCGCGTCGCCGTCTGCGGCAACATGGTGAGCCCTCCACTGGGCGAGACCATGGCGCTCGTCGGCCGCGACGACTGCCTGGCGCGCATCGACCGCGCCCGCACGATGGCGCTGTAGCAGCCGTGTAAACGCATGTATCCGAGCCCCGTTCACCCGAGCGGGGCTCTTGTTTCTGTAGACGTATGGGATAGGAGGTGCTGGAGCCGTGGCCGAGCAACTGTCGCTGTTTGGTTCGCCGGAACCGGAGGAGGTTCCGGTGAAGCCAGTGTCTGCCGCTGCCTCGGCTCAGCCTAAGCCTGCACCTGAGCCCATCGCCGCCTATGCGAGCGTGGTTCTCGACATCCCGACGCGTGCGCTGTCCGAGCCGTTTGCCTATGGCATTCCTCAACCCCTTGCTAGCGACGCGCAGATCGGATCCACGGTCCTGGTCCATTTTGGCAACCGTGCTGCCGCAGGCTACATCGTCGACATTGCGCCCGAGCTGGGCGATCTGCAGGGCAACAGCGCGCTCGACCCCGCGCGCATTAAAGCCGTCGAAGCCATCCTCAGCAAACCGCTCTTTACCGCCGAGGCTGCCCGTATCGCGCGCTGGATGAGCCGCGAGTATGTCGCGACGCTTTCCGAGTGCCTGCGCCTGTTTTTGCCCCCGGGTGGAAGCCCGCGCGTGGTCAAGGGCGACGACGGCGTGTGGACGGTTGAACGTCCCGCCGTCAAGCCTATCCAAAACCGCTGGGTCATGCTCACGCCCGAGGGCTTTGACTATACGCCGCCTAAGACCGCGGTCCGCCAGCGCCAGCTCATCGAGGCACTGCGGTGCGGCCCGGTCACGACGCGTGACCTCAACCTGCTCTATAACAGCATGTCGGCTACCATCAAGGCGCTCGAAAAACGCGGCGTCGTGGTGGTGGAGGAGCGCCGTGCGTGGCGTGGCTGCAATGAACAGACCACGCTCTCCTCGGCAAGCGGCAAGGCACCGGTCGCACTCACCAACGGTCAGCAGCAGGCGCTCGCGCAGATTGAGCGCGCCCGTCTGGACGCTCATGGCGACGTGGTGCTGGTCGACGGCGTCACCGGCTCCGGCAAAACCGAGGTTTATCTCTCCGCCATCGAGCGCGTGCTCGCGGCCGGCCGCTCGGCCTGCGTGCTGGTGCCCGAGATCTCGCTGACGGCCCAGACCGTCGGCCGCTTTCGCTCGCGCTTTGGCGAGACGGTCGCCGTGTTCCATTCGCGTCTTTCGGCCGGCGAGCGCCTGGACCAGTGGGATATGGTCGCCAGCGGTGCGGCCCGCGTGGTCGTCGGTGCCCGCTCGGCGCTCTTTTGCCCGCTCAGCGACTTGGGCCTCATCATCATCGACGAGGAGCACGAGACCAGCTATAAGCAGGGCTCCAGTCCGCGCTACCACGCGCGCGAGGTGGCGGCCGAGATGGCGCGGCGCTACCGCTGCCCGCTCGTGTTGGGCTCGGCCACGCCTTCTGCCGAAGCGCTCGACCGTTGCCGCCGTGGCACGTATAACGGTGCCACCTGGACGCGCGTCGAGATGCCCGAGCGCCCGGGACACGCCGTGCTGCCGACAGTCCGCATTGCCGACCTGCGCCGCGAGTTCTCGCACGGCAGCCGCTGCATGTTCTCAAAACCCTTGATGGAGGGCTTGGAGCGTGTGGTCGAGCGCCGCGAGAAGGCCGTGCTGTTGCACAACCGCCGTGGCTTTGCGCCGTTCTTGATGTGCCGCGAGTGCGGATGCGTCCCCACCTGCAATCACTGCTCCACCGCGCTTACATATCACGAGCGCACGCACACGCTGCAATGTCACACCTGCGGTTCGTCTTGGCGCGTGCAGCCGTATCCCGCGCCCACGAGCCGATGCCCCAAATGTGGCAGTCGCTACCTGGCAAAAATGGGTCTGGGAACGCAGCAGATCGAGGACGCACTGCATCAGATGCTTCCCGAGGATGTCGCCATTATTCGCATGGATGCCGATTCCACGCGCGGCAAGGATGCGCACAAAAAGCTGCTCGAGCAGTTTGATGCGGCGGATTGTGCCGTGTTGCTGGGCACCCAAATGATCGCAAAGGGTCTCGATTTTCCCGAGGTCACGCTCGTAGGCGTGGTCAATGCCGACTTCGCCCTCAAGCTGCCCGACTTTCGCGCAGGGGAGCGCGCCTACGATCTGCTGGAGCAGGTTGCGGGCCGCGCCGGCCGCGGCGATCGCCCCGGCGAGGTTATCATCCAGACCTACCTGCCCGAGGACCCGGTCATCCGCGCCGTCGCCGAGCACGACCGCTCGATTTTTACCGACTACGACCTGGACCAGCGCCGCGACGCGCTGTACCCGCCGTTTGTTCGCCTGGTCAACATCTTGGTATGGTCGGCGAACCGAGACGACGCGCAGGACTACATCGGCCGCATCGCGAAGCTCCTCAAGCGCCGCTGGCATGCCGCCGCGCCCGACTTTTTGCGGGCGGGGAGCGCCGTGCCTCAGGTGCTGGGCCCGGCTTCATGTGTAATCGAGAGAGCCAAGGACCGTTACCGCTTCCATCTGCTTGTAAAGTCGCCGGTAGGGTACCATGTCTCTGATGATATCGACGCCTGCCTCAAAGAGGTGGGCTCTGTGCGCGGCGTGAGCGTGAGCGTTGACGTCGACGCCTATGATTTGATGTAACAACCCGAAAGGATGGCCATGGAAGCCAACGGAATCGTACTGTCGCCCGACCCTCGTCTGCGCCAGGAGTGCGCCGTCATCGAGGAGATCACCCCGGCGATCGAGGCGCTTGCCGAGAAGATGAAGAAGATAATGTTCGAGAACGGTGGCTGCGGCCTGGCTGCTCCGCAGATCGGCGAGCTTATTCAGCTCGTCACCATCGACTGCGACTACAGCGACAAGAACGACTACGACCCGTACGTGCTCATCAATCCCGTTATTGTTGAGCAGAGCGACCATCTGGTGCCCTTTAGCGAGGGCTGCCTTTCCATCCCTGGCATTAGCTGCGAGATTGAGCGTCCCGACCATGTCGTCGTCGAGGCGTATGACTTGGATGCCAACCTTATTCGCTATGAGGCCACGGGCGATCTGTTCTGCGTGTGCCTGCAGCACGAGATCGATCACCTGCACGGTAACACCATGTTCGAGCGACTGAAGCCGATGCAGAGGATCAAGGCCGTCAAGGAGTACCAGGACGCCCTGGCCCGCGGCGCTCGACCGGGCGAGACCGAATAGGTTAATTGTCCGTCCCTGGGATGGGGCCCACACATATCATCCCGTGCTCAAACATTCTCGCTGCGCTGCGAAACTGCGCGCGGGACGATATGTGTGGGCCCCATCCCAGGGACTACGTTGTCGCTCTTCGTTTCGCCCGGGTGCCGTCGGGCCAGGGAGGGGCGTCTTCGCTGATAGGTGCTTTGTTGGGAGGGCTGCTTTTATGCGGCTCTTTCTTTGGTTTTGGGTATATTTGTTTTTGTTGAAATGTTATTGCGGATGGGCTGGTGACTTGGCTTTCCGCCGCTATTTGTAGCCGTCTCGGCTTTGGTTGAGGGGAGACGTTCTTTATGCGTATTGTGTTTATGGGTACGCCTGATTTTGCTGTGCCTTCGCTGGTTTCGCTTGTTGAGGCTGGTAACGAGATTGCGCTTGTTGTTACTCGTCCTGATGCTGTTCGTGGGCGTGGTAAAAAGTTGGAGCCGTCTCCTGTTAAGGCTAAGGCGCTTGAGCTGGGGTTGCCGGTCGTTGAGGCCAATCGTATGACGCCGGAGGTAGTTGAGGCGCTCCAGGCTGCAGATGCCGATATTTTCTGTGTGGCTGCCTATGGCTGCATTTTGCCCGATGAGGTGCTGCAAATGGCGCCGCTTGGTATTGTGAATGTTCATGCTTCGCTGCTGCCTCGTTGGCGTGGCGCCGCTCCTATTCAGCGTGCGATTCTCGCTGGTGATGAGGTTGCTGGCGTTTCTATTATGCGTATTGGACATGGCGTTGATACCGGCGCTTATTGTGCCCAGGCGTCTACGTCTGTTGCCGGTAAGCATGCCGAGGCGCTCACGATGGAGCTTGGTGAGCTTGGCGGCAAACTGCTTGCCGATACGCTTCCTTCTCTTGCCGATGGCACCGCCGTGTGGACTGAACAGGATGAGGCGCTCGTTACCCATGCTGCCAAGATTTCCAAGCAGGAGATGCGTCTGGATCCGCAGATGGCTGCGCTCGATTGCGTGCGTCATGTGCTCGCTTCGTCCGATACCGCGCCTGCCCGATGCGTGATTGCCGGCAAGACCGTGCGTGTGCTCGATGCTGCGCTGGCCGATGTTTCGCTTGGCGAGGGCGCCGTTGACGTTAAGGACAAGCGTGTTTACCTTGGTCTTTCCGATGGCACGGTTGAGTTGCTCGAGGTTAAGCCCGATGGCAAGCGTGCTATGGCCGCTTCTGCTTGGGCTGCTGGGCTGCAGGGCGTCGATCTTTCGTGGGGTGTTCTGTCATGAGCAAGCTGTCTCCCGCGCGCAAGCTTGCGCTCGATGTGTTGATGGAGGCCGATCGCCGCGGCATGTATGCGCGCGACGTGCTGTCCTCTCGCGCATCGGCCAAGGCTATTGACCAGCGCGATTCCGCTTTTGCCGCCCGCTTGGCGCTTGGTGTGGCCGCCACGCAGGGTATTTTGGACGAGCTGCTCGACCAGTTTCTCGATAAGCCTAAAAAGGTTGCGCCGCGTGTTCGCATGGCGCTTCGTATCTCGGCCTTCGAGATGCTCTACCTTCATACCCCTGGCCGCGTTGCCGTAAGTCAGGGTGTTGAGCTGGTGCGCAGCGGAGCTAAGTCTGCCGCCGGTTTGGCCAATGCCGTGCTGCATAAGGTTGCGGACAATGTTGATGACTTTGCCACTGTGTCCGATGTAGACGAGTCTGAGCGACGCTTGGTTCGTCTGTCACGCCTGATGGGTCTACCGCGTTGGCTGTGCGCTCGCATTATGGCATCGTTCGACACGCCTGAGGGTGCGCTTAACTTTGCCGGCAATCTGGCCCCCGCGCCGCTGGCCCTGCATGAGAACGCCTTTGCGACTAAGCCCGATCCGTATATCTCGCAGCTCGTCGCGCCTGTCTTCCCGGGCTGCCATGCTCCGGTTGATGCCCAGGTTACCGTTGCTTCCGGTGTGTTTGAGCGTGCTGCCGCGGTGGCATCTGACCTCAACGCGCAGCTCATCGCCACAGCTGCTACGCGTCCTGGAAGCTGCCTTGAGATTGGTGCCGGTCGCGGTACCAAGACCTATGTGATGATGTGCCAGGCCAAGCGTGCCGGCTATGAACGACAGCATACGGCACTTGATCTTCATGACCGTAAGTGCGACCTGAATCTCGCGCGCCTTCATGAGGCGGGTATTCAGGGCGTTCGTACGGTTTCGGGTGATGCCTGCGAGCTCGATGAGGTGCTCACATCGTTTGATGCCATGCGCGGTGATCGGGTCAAGTTCGATACCGTGTTTATCGATGCGCCGTGCTCTGGCACCGGAACCATGCGTCGTCATCCCGAGATCCCGTGGCGCCTAACCGAGAATGATGTGACGGCCGAGTTACCCAAGCTTCAGCTGACGATGCTTAAGGAGGCTTCTGCGCGCGTGGCCGCCGGCGGAGAGCTCATCTATGCCACCTGCTCGGTTTTTGATGAAGAGAACACACAGGTCGTGGATGCCTTCCTGGCCTCTCCCGAGGGCGCCGACTTTAGCGTCACACCGCTCTCCGAGGCGCAGATTCTGCAACTCCCCGAGTTCGATCAGGCTAAGAAGCTCGTATCCGTACGCCAGAACGAACGAGGCCTCTTCCAAAGCGTGCCGGTAAACGCCGACTCCTACGACGGCCACTTCTGCGCCAGGCTGGTCCGCAAGTAACTACTAAGTTGCGGTGAAATAGGGATTGAATATCGGCTTCTACCCGCCAAACAGACCTTATTTCACCGCAACTCATAGAGATGCCTGGGTAGCTAAAGAATCAGCCCCGCGATCGATGTTGATCGCGGGGCTGATTGGTTTCTAGTGGCTATGCGGGCAGTTGGCGCAGCAGCCACTCGTGGCGTTGGTGCTGGAGCCGCCGCTTCGCTGGTCGGTGTTGTAGAAACCGCTGCCCTCAAATTTAATGCCGCTGGCCGAGAACGTCTTGGCCGCCGGGGCACCGCAGCTGGGGCACACGACCTCGGGAGTCTCGGACATGGGATGCTCAACCTCAAACACGTTGCCGCAGGTCGAGC
Organism: uncultured Collinsella sp.; assembly: GCA_902490325.1. Classification (GTDB taxonomy): domain Bacteria; phylum Actinomycetota; class Coriobacteriia; order Coriobacteriales; family Coriobacteriaceae; genus Collinsella. The sequence goes on from CABUDJ010000019.1 coordinate 26,644, forward strand.
ACTTGTAATCGTAGCGCGCCATAATACTTCCTTTTCAGCACAAAGCGGGCAGATTACTCTGCCCGCATAAATTCAAACGTCTGTAACTGTACCCTATATCGGGGGTTTTATCACGCTTCGCCCCAGAATCTATGGTTGTTGCGCAGGAGCTGTGCGGTTTTGTTCTCGGCGGCTGCAATGTCCGCCTCGTCAGCCTGCCAGGTCCAGTTGCCCGTGGCCACGCCCGGAACGTTCATGCGCGCGTCGTCGCCAAGCCCCAGGACATCCTGTAGTGGCATCATCACCAGGGGAGCGTCGCTTGCCAGCGCGTCGCTCATCAGCTTGGCCGCCACCTCAACACCGCTCGGTTCATCGCCGCCCGCAAAGGTACGGGTGCACCAACCGGCCAGCGTCGACGTATCGTGCGTCGAAGTGTACAAAATCTTGCCGGGCGTGGGATGCACACCGCAACGAACGTCGTAGTCGCTAAACTCCAGCACGTCCATGCCGGGGAAACCGCAGGTCGATGCCATGGCGCGAACACCGGGCGTCAGATAGCCCAAGTCCTCAGCGATAAAGTTGAGCGGACCCAGTTCGTCATAGGCGGTCTGGAACAGGTCCTTGCCCGGGCCCGCCAGCCAGCGGCCGTCGGCGCATGCCTTGCCCGCGGGAATGCTGTAATAGCTGTGGAATCCCAGGAAGTGATCCAGACGCACGCGGTCGTAGAGCGAAAACGCGCGGCGCAGGCGATCCATCCACCAACTATAGCCGTTCTGCTTCATGTGGTCCCAGCGGAACGTCGGGTTGCCCCACATCTGGCCCTCGGGCGCAAAGTTGTCGGGCGGCGCGCCGGAAATCTCAATCGCCTTGCCGGTATCGGACAGCCAGAAGTTCTCGGGTTCGCTCCACGCGTCTGCCGAATCGTCGGACACGTACATAGGAATATCGCCGATGACCTCGATGCCCTTCTTGTGCGCATAGTTCATGAGCTCACACCAAGCGAGGTCAAAGCGGTACTGCATGTACGCCTGAAGCTCGGCCTCGTTGTGGAAGCGCTTGTCGTCGATCAGATGCTCGTTGTAGCGCGCGACATCTGCCGGCCAATCATGGCGCGACTCGCCCTCAAAGTACTTTTTGACGGCCATATAGACGCTGTACTTCTCGAGCCAATCGGCATTGCGATGTTTAAACGCGGTGTACAACGGATCGGCATCCTCGCCGCCGCGGGCCTTCCAGGTCTCAAAGTCGGCTGCCAGCTCCTCGTGGCTCTCGGGTAGCAGGTCGATATTGCCTGCAAAGGCCGAAGGACCGGCGTAAGGGGAGCGGAAGAAGTCCGTGGGGTTGACGGGGAGAACCTGCCAGTAGCGCATGCCCATGGCGGCCAGATGGTCGATAAAGCGACGCGTCGGCGCACCGATGGTGCCGGGTTTGCCGTCGTCGGTGGGCACCGAAGTGATATGGCACACGACGCCCGCGCCGTGATCGAGCGGCTCCTGCAGGCGCTGCTCGGCGTGGTGATAGATAATCGACGAACCCAGCGGATACAGATCGAGCGTGACCGTGCCGTTGTGGATCTCGCACTCGTGACCGCTAATCACATCGCTCGCGCATTCGCCGAGCGCCGGAATCGTCACGCGGTGTGAATTGCGCAGGCTGCGGTTGATGATAACGGTCGCCGAATCGCCGTCCTTGCCCGTACGGTTGTAGGCCAGCACCTCATCATTGAGTGCAAAGGCCTTGATCTCGCCATCGATCATAAACGGCAGCGCGCGGCGCACAGCAGATGCGTTCTTGACGATCGCAAATGTATCGAAGTCGTGCAGGTCTTCCTTGGTCGGCATGGTGCGACGATTGCCCGGATCGGTGAGTCCCTCCAAGCCGTACTCGTCACCGTAATAGATTGAGGGAACGCCCGGGAACGTCATCTGCATGAGCGTCGCGAGCCAAAAACGGCTCTTGGCCAGGCCCATCGCGTTCTCGTCCAAGCGCCACTTGCTGCGCTCGCATTCAGGCAGCTGCGATTCGTCGGGGCCGCCGCCGAGCACCGAGATAATGCGCGGACGGTCATGGCTCGACAGCAGGTTAAGCGCGCAAGACAGGGCCTCACGCGGATAGTTTTCGCGGAGGGTCTCGATATCTTCAGCAGCTTGGTAAGCGTTTTTGTAACCCATCAAAAAGCCGATGACCATGTCGCGGAAGGGGTAATCCATGGCCGAGTCGAGCTCGGAGCCTTGCAGATAGCGACGCAGATGGCCGTAGCTGATCTTGTTGGAGGCATCTTCCCAGACTTCGCCGAGCAACAGTGCGTCAGGCTTTTCGGCAAGTACTGCCTTCTTAATCTCGGTCAGGAAGTCATCGGAAAGCTCGTCGGCCACATCCAGGCGCCAGCCATGAGCGCCGGCACGTAGCCATTTACGAATCACGCCGTCCTTGCCCAGGAGCCGCTCGCGTACCAGTTCGGAGCTCTCATTGATGGCGGGCATATTGCCCACGCCCCACCAACAGTCGTACGAGCCGTCCTCGTGGAAATAAAACGCATCGCGCCACGGCGAATCTTCGCTTTGCCATGCGCCCACTCCGGGGTAGTTACCGTAGCGGTTGAAGTAGATCGAATCGTCGCCCGTGTGGTTAAAGACGCCGTCCAGAATGATGGAAATGCCCAGCTTCTCGGCCGCCTCGCACAGCTCAGTAAAGTCCTGCTCGGTGCCCAGAATCGGATCGATCTTGGTGTAATCGGCGGTGTCGTAGCGGTGGTTGCTCGCGGCTTCAAAAATGGGGTTGAGGTAGATGGCTGTAAAGCCCAGCTCGGCGATGCGAGGCAGGTCTTCCTGGATACCCTTGAGCGATCCGCCGTAGAAGTCCCAGGTCTTGATGGAGCCGTCCTCGGCGCGCTCGTAAACGGGCGGCTCGTTCCAGTCCTCGACCATCCGGCGCTGAATGCCCTTACGCGGTTTTTCGACCTCGGCCAGCGTGCGCTCGCGCCAGTGCTCGTCGCGGGCATAGCGATCGGGGAAGATCTGGTAGACCATACCGCGCTCGTACCAGGTGGGACGGTTCTCACGGTGTTTGTAGACGGTGACCTGGAATGACGGCACCTCGGCGTAATCGTAGGTAACGCCTTCGCCGCCGGTGCGGCCCTGTGGTGCGCCCAAGCGGACCTCGGGCTGGCCCTCGATATTGCAGATAAAGCTGTACCAGATAAGACAGGGCTCGGTGCACTCAAGCTCTGCGGTAAATATACCGTCGCCTTCGTGCGTCATAGGATACCGAGACTCGCCGATCTCATCTACCCAGGTGCGCAGCGTAAGCGTTGCCTGCGCGGGATCGGCATCCTCCAGAATCACGGAGAGCGAAAGGGTAGTTCCTGTGGTCACAGCGCCAAACGGAGTGCGAAACTGCGGCAGACGGCTGTTGTGTATCAATCTCATAGTACGGTCCAGTTCTATACAATCATGGCCTGCTGACCATGGGCTTTACGCACAGGATGTAAGTATATCTGTTGTACACAGGCTGTATAAACAACATCCGTTTACCATCGGCGAACGGTTGTCCTAGAAAATCGTTTTACCACCCATGTTATCGCGATATTTAAAAACGTCTATACCGATACTATTTGTAGGCAACCAAAAGTACTTCGGTTTACTACGATGAATTGAATGATCTCAACCACGGTCATTTTGATGATATTAAAACCGACGCTCCTATAAGTTGTCAAGAGGCAGTTTGCGGGAGCGCTCTCTCCA
>CABUDJ010000020.1 GCA_902490325.1 uncultured Collinsella sp.
CATCCTCTGGACCGTGTCCCGCTCGTGCCTCGTGAGCCTTCCGTAGGCCCTCGGGGCCGCTTTCGCGGAACCCTTCTTCCTCTTTCCGGACATGCCGTCCTCCGATCTCCCGGGGCCGGCCGGTCCGGCCCTCAGGGTATCGGGTTCCCACATTCATCCGCACATGTGCGGATGAATGTGGGAGGTGTTCGGATGAAGTTGATAATCAAGGCTACGGACTAGTTGCTGCGTAGAGCGTGCGTAGCCGCCCGCGCGGCTTTGCCGTGATGGTATAGTTATCCAGGTTTTTATGGGGGTGGCTATGCCAAGCTGGAACATTCATATCGCTCAGACGGAGCGTTTGCTGGAGCGCACCGGTGCGCTTGCCAATAGCGTGCGCGATCGCAATGCCTTTTTGTTTGGCTGCGTGGTTCCGGATATCTTCGTGGGCTATATGGTCCCTGGCATCGCCGATCCCATCCCGTACCGCATTACGCACTTTGCCAAGCCTGAGCCCATCCCAAAGCCTCGTGAGCATGAGTTCTGGGATACCTATGTGGCACCGTTGCTTAAAAGTTCGCCCATCGGTGCGCCAGCCGCGGCGACCTCGATTATCGAGGAACGCGAGCGACTGAACCGCGTGCACTATCCCCAGCGCTACAAGGATGCCGAGCCGGTTGCCGGTCCCGGCGCCTGTGAGTTCTCGCTTGCGTCCGAGGACGTGGCGCAGTCGTTGCTCGATTTGACACTGGGTGTCTGGTCGCATCTGGTGGCCGATACCGTATGGAATACGCGCGTGAATCAGTACCTGGAGGTGCACGGCGGCAAGCCGTGCGAGGAGTTCCGCATTAAAAAGCAAGGCGACTTTGACTGGTTTGGCAAGACGCTGGGCATTGTTTCCATCCCGCGTGCGACCGATCGCCTGTATACCGCTGCGACGCGTTTTGGGCAGTATCCCATCCATAAAGAATATGTGCTCAAGACCATCGGCGTCATGCACGAGATTGTACGCGAAAACCCCGGTGAGCCCGACCATCCGCCATACCGCCTGCTAACCGAGGAGTTTTTCGATGCAACGTTTACCGAGGTCATCGAGCTGACCGAGGCGGGATTTGCGACTCGCGTTGCTGCTTCTGGCGTTCCCGCAGTCCCCCTGATTGCTAGCTGCTAGCCGGCCGGCTTAACGGTGAACAGTTCATCCCAATTGACCAACAGCTCCCGTCGCAGGGCGTCTTCGGTGGTACGCTCGGTATCGGAAAGGTTCGCGACTGATCACAAATCGATAAAGCGGCATATGAAGTAGGTCCTAAAAAAGGGCCCGGAAGGCAAAGCCTTCCGGGCCCTTTGCAATGCAAGTGTGCTTGCAAGTGCGATTTAGCGCACCTGAGCGACGTAAGCGACGTTGGTCGAGGAGACCTTGTCCTCGAGCTGGACGCTCATGCGGGGATCGCCGGCGGTGGCGACGGTCAGATCGCCGGCCTCGACGTAGCCGAGCTCCTTAGCGGTCTCGATCGCCTTGACGATCGTGCCGTTGACGGTGCCCTGGGTAATCTCGGCCTGGTGCGGGATAACGCCCCAGTACATAATCATCTGCTGGACGGCCCACTCGTGGCGGGAGAACGCGCAGATCGGCATGTTGGGACGGAAATGCGAGATCAGGCGAGCGGTACGACCGGTGGTCGTCGGCACGGTGATGCACTTGGCGCCAACGGTGGTAGCCATGTTCACAGCGGACATACCCACAACGTTGTTGACGACGCGGGTGCCGTGAGCATCGGCCGGAACCTCGAGCGGAGCGTGAGCCGGGAGGTACTTCTCGGTCTCGAGAGCAATGCTGGCCTGCATCTTGACGGCTTCAACCGGGTACTTACCGGCAGCGGACTCGCCGGACAGCATGACGGCGTCGGTGCCGTCGTAAATGGCGTTAGCAACGTCGGCAACCTCGGCGCGCGTCGGGCGCGGGTTCTGCTGCATGGAGTCGAGCATCTGCGTAGCGGTGATAACGGGCTTGTAGGCCGCGTTGCACTTGGCGATGATCTCCTTCTGGATGTGCGGAACGAGCTCGGGCTTGATCTCGATGCCCAGGTCGCCACGGGCGACCATGATGCCATCGGAAGCCTCGAGGATCTCGTCGAAGTTCTCGACGCCCAGGGCGCACTCGATCTTCGGGAAGATCGTCACGTGCTCGCCGCCGTTCTCGCGGCAAAGCTCGCGGATGCCGCGGACGGACTCGCCGTCACGGATGAAGGAAGCGGCGATGTAGTCGATGTTCTCGGTCAGGCCAAAGAGGATGTCCTGACGATCGCGCTCGGTGATGGCGGGCAGCGAGATATTGACGTTGGGCATGTTGACGCCCTTGCGCTCGCCGATCAGGCCGTCGTTCTTGACGACGCAGGTCATGTCCTGGCCGTCGACGGACTCGACCTCGAGGGCGACCAGGCCGTCATCGATCAGGATGAGGGAGCCCTTCTCGACCTCGGAGGGCAGAGCCAGGTAGTCGAGGGAGATGTGCTCAGAGGTGCCGTGGAAATCCTCGGACGTGGGCTGAGCGGTGACGACGATCTTATCGCCGGTCTTGACGGCAACCTTCTTGCCGTCGACCAGAAGGCCGGTGCGGACCTCGGGGCCCTTGGTGTCGAGCAGGATGCCGACGGGCAGACCGAGCTCCTTGGAAATACGACGGACGCGCTCGATGCGACCGTGGTGCTCGTCGTAGGATCCGTGCGAGAAGTTAAAACGGGCGACGTTCATGCCCGCCTTGATCATCTCGCGGATGGTCTCGTCGCTATCGCAGGCGGGACCCATGGTGCATACAATCTTGGTGCGCTTGTACATTCAGACCTCCATCTGACATCGTCTTGCGCTGATAGATAAACCATAAGAAATAAAACCGAGATGATTATAACGAAATGCCGACCGAATACCCCAAAAAATCGACCGTATGCCGAAATGGAAGTTCATTTTTTGCGGGAAAAACGGTATATGAAAAATCTTTACCAACCACTCCAACCGCTGCTATCTGGGCGATATGTCAGTTTGGCGATGTGCCGAAGAAAAAACGTTTTACCAATGTTGAGCATCACACGGTCTGCACCGTTGCGTGCGGACCATATTTCCAAACCGATTGTTTTGGCTAGACGCGTCGCTTTGGGGTACCATAGCTCCACTATCAACTGCCGCTCAGCACGGCAGCCTTGATGAGCCCTTGCCCTTCTCCTGGGAATTATGATCGGGCATCAATCTGCTGAGTGGCCCGAATCCCAGGAGGGGACTCTATATGCAAAAGGAATACCTGTCCGCCGCGGCGGAGGTGCTCAGCGACCAAGGTGTCGATGAGAACCTCGGCCTGAGCAACGACGAGGCGTTGTCGCGCCTCGCCAAGACAGGCCCTAACAAGCTCGAGGAAGCTGAGAAGACGCCGCTGTGGAAGCGTTTCTTTGAACAGATGGCTGACCCTATGGTCATCATGCTGATCGTTGCCGCCGTCATCAGTGCGCTCACGGGCATGGTCAAGGGCGAGCCCGACTTTGCCGATGTTGCCATCATCATGTTCGTCGTTATCGTCAACTCGGTGCTGGGTGTGGTCCAGGAGGCTAAAAGCGAGGAGGCCCTCGAGGCCCTGCAGGAGATGAGCGCGGCGCAGTCCAAGGTGCTGCGCGACGGCAAGCTCGTGCACCTGCCGAGCGCCGAGCTCGTGCCCGGTGACGTGATCATGCTCGAGGCGGGCGACTCCGTCCCGGCCGACTGCCGCGTGCTCGAGAGCGCCACGATGAAGATCGAGGAGGCCGCCCTTACCGGCGAGTCTGTGCCCGTAGAGAAGCACGCCAACGTGATCGAGCTCGCTGCGGGCACCGATGACGTGCCGCTCGGCGACCGTAAGAACATGTGCTATATGGGCTCCACCGTCGTGTACGGCCGTGGTCGCGCCGTCGTGGTCGGCACCGGCATGAACACCGAGATGGGCAAGATCGCCGGCGCCCTGGCCGAGGCCAAGGAAGAGCTCACGCCGTTGCAAGTGAAGCTCGCCGAGCTCAGCCGCATCCTTACCATTATGGTTATCGTCATCTGCGTCGTCATCTTTGGCGTTGATATCATCCGCCACGGCGTGGGCAACGTTCTTACCGACCCGACCGCCCTGCTCGATACCTTTATGGTCGCCGTCTCGCTCGCCGTCGCTGCCATCCCCGAGGGCCTGGTCGCCGTCGTGACCATCGTGCTATCGCTTGGCGTGACCAAGATGGCTAAGCGCCAGGCAATCATCCGCAAGCTCTCTGCCGTCGAGACTCTCGGCTGCACGCAGACCATCTGCTCCGACAAGACCGGTACCCTTACCCAAAACAAGATGACCGTCGTCAAGCACGAGCTCGCTGCGCCTAAGGAGAAGTTCCTGGCCGGTATGGCCCTTTGCTCCGATGCCCAGTGGGACGAGGAGCTGGGCGAGGCCGTGGGCGAGCCGACCGAGTGCGCGCTCGTCAACGACGCCGGCAAGGCTGGCCTCACCGGCCTGACTGCCGAGCATCCGCGCGTGGGCGAGGCCCCGTTCGACTCGGGCCGCAAGATGATGTCCGTGATCGTCGAGACCCTGGATGGCGAGTACGAGCAGTACACCAAGGGCGCGCCCGACGTGGTGATCGGCCTGTGCACCCATATCTACGAGGGCGAAAAGGTCGTCCCGCTGACCGAGGAGCGTCGCGCCGAGCTCGTGGCCGCCAACAAGGCCATGGCCGACGAGGCTCTGCGCGTGCTGGCGCTGGCAAGCCGCACCTACACCGAGGTCCCGAGCGACTGCAGCCCCGCTGCGCTCGAGCACGACCTGGTCTTCTGCGGCCTGTCCGGCATGATTGACCCTGTCCGCCCCGAGGTCGCCGACGCCATCCGCGAGGCGCACGATGCCGGTATCCGCACCGTCATGATCACGGGCGACCACATCGACACCGCCGTGGCCATCGCCAAGCAGCTGGGCATCGTCACCGATCGCAGCCATGCCATCACCGGTGCCGACCTCGATCGCATGAGCGACGAGGAGCTCGACGCGCACATCGAGGACTACGGCGTGTACGCCCGCGTCCAACCCGAGCACAAGACACGCATCGTCGAGGCTTGGAAGTCGCGCGACCAGATCGTGGCCATGACGGGCGATGGCGTCAACGACGCCCCGTCCATCAAGCGCGCCGACATTGGCGTTGGTATGGGCATCACCGGTACCGACGTCACCAAGAACGTCGCCGACATGGTACTTGCCGATGACAACTTCGCTACCATCATCGGCGCCTGCGAAGAAGGTCGTCGCATCTACGACAACATCCGCAAGGTCATCCAGTTCCTGCTTTCGGCTAACCTTGCCGAGGTCTTCTCGGTGTTTATCGCCACGCTCATCGGCTTTACCATCTTCCAGCCGGTGCAGCTGCTGTGGGTGAACCTGGTCACCGACTGCTTCCCCGCGCTCGCGTTGGGCATGGAGGACGCCGAGGGCGACATCATGAAGCGCAAGCCGCGCAACGCCAAGGACGGTGTCTTTGCCGGACATATGGGCCTGGACTGTGTGGTCCAGGGCCTGATCATCACCGTGCTGGTGCTGGCGAGCTTCTTTGTGGGCGTGTACTTTGACATGGGCTACATCCACATCGCCGATATGATCGCCGGCAATGCCGACGAGGAAGGCGTGATGATGGCGTTCATCACGCTCAACATGGTCGAGATTTTCCACTGCTTCAATATGCGCAGCCGTCGTGCGTCGCTGTTCACCATGAAGAAGCAGAACAAGTGGCTGTGGGCTTCCGCCGCGCTGGCGCTGGTGCTGACGGTGATCGTAACCGTGCAGCCGACGCTTGCCGAGATGTTCTTTGGCCCCGTGACGCTTGAGCTCAAGGGCGTTGTCGCTGCCCTGGGCCTGGCCTTCCTGATCATCCCGCTGATGGAGATCTACAAGGCGATCATGCGCGCGGTCGAGAAGGAGTAAGTTAACCTGTCCGGGCCCGCCCCTGCGTGTTTTCTTCTTCGCTGGTCCTCGCGCTTCGCGCTGCGGGGTCGCTCGGAAGAAACCCCTCCCGGCGGGCGGGCCTTCGGATAACCTCTCGGGACCATTGGCTGAGGGAAAGTTTGTGAGCTGGTCGGGCTTTGCCCGGCCAGCTCTTTTTGATTTAAAATACCTGCTCAGTTGTGTGGTTTTGTGCTGGGAGGCATCTGTGGGCAAGGCTAAGGCTAAGGCGAAGAAAAAGACGACGGGGGCGCGGGCTAAGCGCGATCGTCGTCGGAAGCTCGCGACCGAGGCTCCCGCACCTGCTGAGGAGCTGCTGGCAAGCGTGCCGGGGCTCGACGCGCTGCAGGATGTTCCGGTGTTTGATGACCTGCCGGTCGATGAAGCTCAGCAGGCTGCCTTTGATGATTTCTGCGCACATGCCGAGGAGCCCGAGCAGATGCAGCTTGGCGCCGTGGTGCGCTTGGATCGTGGGTTTCCGCTGGTGGCGACTGCCGACGATACCTTCCGCGCCGAGCATGCCGTGGGATTTGCCAAGTCGCGCGGTGGGGACGAGGTCCTGCTGCCTGCCGTGGGCGATCGTGTGGCGGTGCGCCGCGCTCCCGGGCACGATATGGGCGTGATTGAATGCGTGCTGCCACGCCGTACGAGCTTTGAGCGTTGGCGCGGCCGTGCCCGCGGAGAGCGCCAGGTGCTCTGCTCCAACGTGGATAGCGTGCTAATCGTGCAGGCGCTCGGTGCCGGCGAGGTGCTGCTCGACCGTGTGGCGCGTTCGCTGGTATTGGCGCTCGACTGCGATGCCGAGCCGGTGGTGGTACTCACCAAAGCTGACCGCTGCGATGCCGAGGAACTCGAGCGCGATCTGGACCGCGTGCGCCGCCTGGTGGGTCCGGACGTGCGCGTGATCGTGACGTCCTCTGCCGAGGGCCGCGGCCTAGACGAGGTCCGTGCCTGCGTGCCTGCCGGGAGCTGCGCCATGATTCTGGGCGAGTCGGGTGCCGGCAAGTCGACGCTGCTCAATGCGCTGCTGGGCCACGATACGTTGGCGACTGGCGGTGTGCGCGAACGCGACGACCAGGGCCGTCACACTACCGTCGCGCGCGTGATGGTGACGCTGCCGGGCGACGCCGGCGTGATCGCCGATGCCCCGGGCCTGCGCAGCCTACCGCTCGTGGGTCACGAGCGGGGACTGGCCCGCGCCTTCCCCGAGATTGTCGAGGCATCGCGCGCGTGCCGGTTTGGCGATTGCACGCATACCCATGAGCCGGGTTGCGCCGTTCGCGAGGCCGAGGACGCCGGGCAGATCGATAGCCTGCGTCTGGAAACGTTCCAAAACCTGGCGTCATCCATGCGCGTGAGTGCTCAAATGCTCGATCCCGATGTCCATCTGTAATTGATTTTTCCTATGACAGCCGTTTCCCAACTGTTCGGGAGACGGCTTTTTGCTGCGGAAAAGCCTCGAAACATGCTGTTTGCTGACGTGCTGACCAAAACCTTGCCACGAGCTTGACGGGCTGGTCAGCTTTTGGTCAGCGATTGGTTTGACATCGAAAACCAAGATTGCGATTGCGCCGCTTTGCACTCTGACCGCCCAGACAATGGTGGTACGGGCATTCGCCCGGCACTGCCATGAGAGGAGCGGCCGTGAACAAGAGCAAGCGCATCGCCATCAGTCTGGTCGCGGGCGTGCTCGCTGCTCTGCTCTGCATGGTTTACGGCTCATCGATCCGCTCACAAGCCGAACAGGTCCAGGCTGAGACCTTGGCCAAGTACGGTGGCGATCGCGTCGAGGTATGCGTCGCGGCGCGCGATATCGATGTGGGCGAGACCCTCGATGAGACCAATGTCATAACCCAGGGGTGGCTGACGAGTCTGCTGCCGCGTGACGCGGCGACCGAGCTGCGCCAGGTGCGCGGCGACGTGACGACTTCGCGTATTCCCAAAAACGCCGTGATCTGCAATGTCTACACCAAGGTCGAGAGCCGCAAGCTCGAGGTGCCTAAGGGCAAGGTCGCCGTTTCGGTGGCGGTCGATGCCGAGCGCTCGGTCGGCGGTGCTACGGGCGTGGGCAGCTACGTGGATGTGTATGTGCAAAAAGACGGCGTGACCGATCGGCTGTGCGGCGCGTACGTGATCGATACCAGTGAGGATTCCGGTGCCACGCGCGAGGGCAAGATCGAATGGGTGACGCTGGCGGCTGACCCCGAAGACGTCAAGGAACTGCTGGGAGCCTCGGGCAAGGGAACGGTCAGCTTGACGATTCCCGCCACGGCGCGCGGCAAAAAGAGCGGAGGCGACGAGTGATGAAGGCGATCTGGCTTGCGTGCTGCGCGTGCGGCGATTACGGGCTGTTGCAGCGGGAAGTCGAGGGCCGTGATGCGGGTGCACAGGTGCTTCGCATGGGTGACCTGGACGGGCTGGTTTCCATGGCGCGGGCGTTTCCGTCGCGCCGCGGGGCTGCCATCATCGCGGCGTCTCTGTTTGATACCGAAGATGTGCGCAAGACTGTTGCGCGCCTGACGGCCGAAGGCCGCGTGAGTCGCGTGGTCGTGTTGATAGAAGCGCTCGATCCGTCGGATATCGAGGGGCTGTTTCGCGCGGGGGCGACCGAGGTCATCGCTGCACACAGTATATGCGGCAACGGGCGCGCGGGCGAGGGAGCGGTTGATTCCGATCGGCGCATGACGATTGAGCCCGATGCTTTTGTTGATAGGGAACCCGGGGCGCCTCGCGCTACAAGAGGCCCGCGTGTTGATGATTATGGAAAAGCGGAAGCCGAGCATGGTCGGCGCCCCCGGAACCCCCTTGTATACGATGACGCTGGAGGGCCGGCGCAGCATGCTGGCGACTCCCCGGCAGTAGATATGGGATACGTGCACGGCGTGAATCTGGCGGATGAACTCGACGAAGTTGAGGGCCTTGCCGGGTGCGGCGAGTTGTCGCTGATGCAGCATGAGCAGATTGCGCAGAACGAGCCTGCCTCGCAGACCGAACAAGCAGCCATGCCGGCTTGGACGCAGCACGTGGTTGCGGCGGGGGTAACAAGTCGTAAAGGTTTCCAAACATCAGGTCCAGATTCACGCCGTCCCGCCCCGCCGCCTCCGATGCCGCCGGCGGACGCTACCGCTCCGCCGCATCGAGCTCCAGTCATCTGCGCTATTTCGGGTTCAGGCGGTTGCGGCAAGTCGACGATCGTTGCCACCATGGCACACACATCGTCGCTGTTGGGCTTGCGTGCCGCCGTGCTCGACCTGGACCTGATGTTTGGAAACCTTTACGACTTGTTAGGCGTCGATGCTCCGCGCGATATGGCGGCACTTATCGAGCCGTCGGCGGCGGGCACGCTCACCGAGCCGGATATCGTAGCCGCTTCGATGCGCGTGGCGCCGGGCGTTACGCTCTGGGGTCCCGTCGCGGCGCCCGAGCAAGCCGAGCTCATGGCACGTCCGGTGGAGCTACTGCTTGATGTTCTGCGTCGCGAATCCGACGTGGTCTTTATCGATACTTCGGTCTTTTGGGGCGACGCCGTGGCGGCTGCGGTGGCGGCGAGCGACCGTTGCCTGGTCGTTGGCGATGCGGCGGTGTCGTCCGCGGCATCGGCATCGCGCGTCATTGAACTGGCAGGTCGAGTAGGTGTGCCGCGCACGCGCATGAGCGCCGTGTTCAACCGGTTCGGTGCGCGCGGGGCAGACGAGGACGTCGCCATGCGCTTTGAGATTGCCTGTGCGTTAAGCTCCAAGATTCGTATCGCCGATGGCGGGCAGGATCTCGCCGCGCTCATGGCGTTTGGGCGCGCTGACGAGGCAGTGGGGCAGACCAGCGCTTTTGCGACTAGCGTGCGCGAGGCCACGCGCGAGATGCTCGTGGAACTGGGGTGCGCCGTCGGCCCTTGGAGCGATATGGTCGCCGACCGTGCAACGCGCGCCGAACGCCCGCGTATCCGCCTTCCCTGGTCGCGCGAGGGTGATCAGCGATGAGCCTGCAAACGAGGATTAAGGCTGCCGGCGCTGCGGCGGCGGCAGCGCCTGTAGATGCGGGGCGTCGCCGCGCCGTGAAACGACGCACCAAGCGCGCCGTGATGGACCGCATGGGTTACGACGAAGTGGCGCGTATCAGCGCCTATATCGACCCGGCACTTGCCCGCTCGGAATTGCGTCCTGCGGTGGAGGCGGCGCTCAATGTTGAGGAGCCGACCGATCTCGCGACGCCCGAGCGCGAGACCATCATCGACGAGATTTTGGATGACGTGGTGGGCTTGGGGCCGTTGCAGCCGCTCATCGAGGACGACACCGTTACCGAGATCATGATCAACGGCTGCCGCTCGGCTTTCTTTGAACGCGGCGGCGTCTTGTACCCCATCGAGCATGCGTTTGAGGATGATGAGCAGATCCGTGTGCTTATCGACCGCATTATCTCGCCACTTGGCCGCCGTATCGACGAGCGCAGCCCCATCGTCAACGCCCGCCTCAAAACGGGCTATCGCGTCAACGCGGTGATTCCGCCTGTGGCGATTGACGGACCGATTCTCACCATCCGAAAGTTCTCGGACCGTATCTGCTCGCTGGACGAGCTCGTGGGGTTGGGATCGCTGCCGCTTTGGTATGCGCAGCTGCTGTCGTGTGCGGTGTCGCTGCGACAGGACCTGGCGGTTGCGGGAGGCACGGGATCTGGTAAGACCACCCTGCTCAACGCGTTGTCATGTGAGATTTCCACCGGCGAGCGCATCGTGACGATCGAGGACTCTGCCGAGCTCAAGTTTGCGCATCATCCGCACGTGGTGCGCCTAGAGGCGCGCGAGGCTTCAATTGAGGGCGAGGGCGCGGTGACGATCCGCGACCTGGTGACTAATGCCCTGCGCATGCGCCCCGACCGCATCGTGGTGGGCGAGGTGCGCGGTGCCGAGTGCTGCGACATGTTGCAGGCCATGAACACGGGCCACGACGGGTCGCTCACCACGCTTCATGCGGGTTCAGAACAGGAGACCGTGGTGCGTCTGACGTTGCTTGCACGTTATGGCATCGATCTGCCGAGCGAGCTCATCGAGGAGCAGATTGCCATGGCACTCGACGGTATCGTGATGTCCGAGCGCCACGCCGATGGCAGGCGCTTCGTCTCCTCGTATTCGGGGGTGCGACGCGCCGCATCGGGCGGTGTAGAGCTCGAGCGCTATGTGACGTTCGATGCCGCCGAGCGCACCTGGACGCTTGACCGCGAGCCGCCGTTTATCGCAGAAGGCCTGCGGTCGGGGACGCTCACACAAGAGGAGGTGGACGAATGGAGATCACTGTGCCCCTCGTCGTAGGGGGCTTGGCAGGGCTTTCTGTCGCGACGGCGTGCGGGGCGGAACCTCGTGTGCCGCAGGTACCGCCGGCGGAGCTGGCACGTCAGGCGCTCGAGACGGTGGCAGAGAAGCTGCCGCGTGAGCTGGTGGAAAACGATCTGCTGAAAAAGATCGCCCGTTCGTGGGCATCGCTGGCTCCGGCGCATCGCCTTGGCCTCGTGATCGAAGATGCTTCGGGACGTTTGGCGTTTCTGCTGCTATCGAGCGGTGTCTGCTGCGTTTTACTAACGATGGTGTCGTTATCGCCCCTCGGATTTGCCTTGGGACTTGTTGCTCCGTTTGCCGTTGGTGCCGCTCGGGATGGCTTTGAGAGCCGGCGCGAGCAACACGATGCAGAAGAGGCAATGCCCGAGGCGTTTACCGCACTTTCCATGTCGCTTGTCTCGGGACATTCGCTGGCTCAGGGCATGCGCTTTGTGGGCGCTCATGCGCAAGAGCCAGTGCATACCGAGTTTTTGCGGGTGGCGGCGGCGATCGATTGCGGCATCTCGGCGACCGACGCGCTCGATGACTTGCTCGTGCGTATCGACGCCCCCGGTCTTTCGCTTGTGACCTTGGCGCTTAAGGTGTCTCAGCGCACCGGCGCTCCGCTTGCCGACTTACTGTCCGAGGCGTCGAGCATGGTGGGGGAGCGCATTGAGCTCAAGCGCCGCCTGGATGTTAAGACGTCGCAGGCTCGCATGTCTGCGCATATGGTCGCGGCGATGCCGGCGGGCATGTGCGCGGTGTTGGCGCTGCTTTCGGCAGATTTTCGTCGCGGTCTTGCGACGCCTGCCGGCGCGGGCGCTGTGGTGCTGGGTCTTGCCCTCAACGCCGTTGCCCTGGTGGTTATCCGGCGCATTATGCGGGTGGAGCTATGAGCGCCCCGGTTGCAGTTGCGGCTTGCCTGTGCGCCCTGAGTGTATTTGTCGCGACGGGTTTGGATCGGGCGGATGCACGCAAGATCGCAGGGGCCTGCAAGCGCGAGGCGGTGCTGGTCGCTGCCGCGGGTCGCTCGGTGGTCGATGCTCTGACCGCGCGAGTGAAGGGCGCGGTTGGAGCGGGCGGCCCGGCGCGAGTGTCGCTCGGCGAAGTGTCCGAGATGATCGATGTTGTGCGCTTGGGTCTTTCGGCCGGTCTTTCGTTTGATGCGGCGCTTGAGATTTTCTGCGCCAACCGCCGGTCAGTGCTGGCTCTTCGCCTTGAGCGCGCCTGCATGGCGTGGCAGGTGGGCGTGGGCACGCGTGAGGACGAGTTGTTGGCCGCCGCGCGCGACCTGGACGTGCGAGCGCTCGAGACCTTTGCCATCACGGTGGGGCAGGCGCTCGCCCTGGGTGCCCCACTTGCCGAGACGCTGGCCGCTCAAAGTCGCGAGATCCGTGCGGCTCATCGCGCCGCGGTCGAGCGCGAGATCGAGCGTGCACCCGTCAAGCTGCTGATTCCCACCGGCACGCTCATCTTGCCGGCGTTGCTTCTGTCCATATTGGGCCCGCTGCTGGGAGCAGGCGGGATGATGTAGGGAGGAATACATGAACACGATGACTGACGCTGCTGGCAAGGTCCAGGGCTGGGCGTTTTGCCGGGCGGCACATGTTCGTCAGCGCGCCAAGGAACTATTGCAGGAGGAGAGTGCACAGGGTACCACCGAGTATGCCATCTTGGTCGGCGTGCTCGTGGTGATCGCGATTATCGCCATCGTCGCATTTAAGGGCAAGGTCCAAGATCTATGGAACGCTATCAGCGAGGGCATCAACAGCCTGTAGAGGGCGAGCGCCCCATCGGGGTGCTGCTGGTGTTTGCTTGCCTGACCGTGGCGATAGCGGCGGTGCTTTGGGGGCTTAACGCCGCGCGGCAGCAGCGTCCTGGGACCGCCTCCGATTTGGGCTCAGATTCGGCGGTGGCGTCTCAAAAAGATGAGATGCGAGATGCGGACGATTCGGATGTCGCTGTCACGGCGCAAACCTTTCTGCGGACGCTCGACAAGCGGTCTGGCACTGCGACGGATTCGCCTGAGGGCAACGCGATTGCGGTCCGGCTTGCATGGTCCGAGGACCGACCGATGACCGAAGCGGCGGCGGATATGCTGCGTGCCTATCGCGAGGTACCCACGGCGCAACTTGCTCTGAGCGGCTATCTCGACATCAAGGGAAACGTGTGGGGCGCCATCGTGCGCGACGAACGCGGCTGGGTCGATATGGTGACAATTGCCGCGGATGCTGGCGATGCTTCGTGTCGTCTGCGCGCCGTGCGCCTGAGCCCGCAGGCAACGGACTCAAAGGAGGGATCGTGAAATGCATGATGTCCTGCGTGAGGAATCTGCCCAGGCGACGGTCGAATACGCCATCGTCACGGTGGCGCTGTTATCGATCGTGCTGGCGATCGCGGGACTTTGGCGTGCCGGCACCGATGGGCGCTTGGCGGCGCTGGTTGAGCGGGCGGCATCCCATGGCGTTGCCTCGACGTCGGTTATCGACGCCGCTGCGGCCGCTAAGGACATCGCGTTGTATTGATGCCGCGCGCGAGGACCGGGCGCAGTCTACAGTCGAGGCCGCTTTTTTGCTGCCGACGTTTCTGACACTCATCCTTCTCGCGCTGCAACCGGTGTGCCTGCTCTATACGCGCGCGGTCATGGAGTCTGCCGCCGCCGAGACCGCGCGGCTCATGACCACGACGACGGCGGAGGACGACGATCTTAAGGAGTTCACCCGCCGCCGACTTGCCGCAGTGCCCAACGTTTCGATCTTTCATGCCGGCGGGCCGTTGTCGTGGGATATCGAGCTTGGCCGGGCCGGTGCGGGTGGCGTCTCGTCCGTGTCCGTTTCCGGCGAGGTCAAGCCGTTGCCTGTGATCGGTGCGTTTGCGCAGGCTATGGGTGGTACCGCCGAGGGCGGCTACGTTGAGCTCAAGGTCGATGTCTCGTATCAATCGCGTCCCGAATGGCTGGAGGGAGATTATGATTCGTGGATTGCTGCATGGGATTAGGCGCTGCCTGTTGCGGGTGACGCAAGGGTTTGCGGCCCGCCGTCGACCAGGCGCTCTCCGCAAACGAGGCGGCTTTATGGGTCGAGCCGGTATCGACCTGTTTATCGAAGACGGTGCCTACACCACGCTCTCCTCTGCGGTGGTCATCTTGGTGGTGCTCACGCTGCTGTTTTCGTCGACCGCGGCGATATGGAGCATGTCGCGTGCCGGGGATACCCAGGTGGCGGCTGATAGCGGCGCGCTGGCGGGTGCCAACGTAGTGTCGTCCTATCACACGGCTGCCACGGTGGTTGATGCGAGCATCTTGAGTCTGGGGCTGGCGGGGTTTGCCACGATCGGGACGGGCCTGGTCGCCATCCTCATCCCGGGTGCCGAGCCGGTTGCCGGCAATATGGTCGACACCGGGATTGAGATCATTAAAACGCGCAACAAGTTTGCCAAAAGCGCATCGGAAGGCTTACAGAAAATCGAGACGGCTCTGCCGTATCTGATCGCCGCGCGTGCCACGCAGGCGGTGTCGGCGCAGGATACCGATAGTGTGGCCTATACCGGTACGGCGCTTGCCGTGCCCAGGACATCCGAGTCTGACTTCGCTGCGCTCGAGGGGTCCGAGATCTCGACCGATGCCATTAAAGACACATCAGATGATTTAGAGTGTGCGGCCGAGGAGCTGCGGAAGGCTTCTGAGGACACGGCGAAGGCTAAAGAGCGTGCTTGGCTGGCGGATTGTGGTGGGTCTGACAAGGGCTCGGTCGGCAGCTGTTCTTGCATGTGGGAGCGTGCGAAAAGCCTAACGGATCTCTCCGGTGTTCAAAATCCGCATTACTCATCGAGCGTTACGTGGGAGCCCCAAGTTGCCCTTGATCGCGCGAAGGACTACTACCATTGGCGTCTGACAAATGAGAAGCCCCACGGCTCGAGTGTCGAGATGAAGGCAGAGTCTGCGGCGCGTAAGGCGTTTTATACCTATGCGAGCGCGGAGGTCGATCGGGCACATATAACCGAGAACGGAGACAGGGTCTCCTCCTATATTCCGCTGCTGCCGCGCAACTCTGATGAGGTTCGGGCGACGGAACTCTATACCGATGCGGTGTGGCCGACGAGCGTGAACGATGACAAGGCGTATCTGCATTACGGGACGACCTGCCCTAACTATAAGAAAGGGACGCCGAGCGGATTTGCTTCGGTTGCCGATTACGATGGACAGGATAAATGCAGCAAATGCCATTTTGGCGTTTCGTCGCTTGGTGCTGTTGCGGCGCCTTCAACCTCTATCGAAAACGGCTTCGAGTATCACTTTGACAAGTTTAAAGACGCCCTGGAAGGCTACGTCGAATGCCGCAACAAAGAGCTCGAGCTCGAACGTCAGACCGAAGACGAGACCGACCGTGCGAGCAATGCGTTTGACCAGGCCATCAAAGCGCTTTCGGGCGAGCGTCCGCGTATCGCCCCACCTGGCCGCAACGGCGTAGTCGCCTTTGCAGTTTCGGGTGATATTGCCAGCCCCGATCAACTTAACTCTTCGTTTAACACGGCGGTTGAGCTTGGCAGTCGCGGTGCCATCTCTGCCGCGGTGCTGGCGCCCGATGAGGCGACGGCGCAAAACAACGTGCTTTCGCGATTTTTCTCGACATTGAAGGAACGCTCGGGTGGCGTTGCCGGCGTACTCGACGGCGTCATGGATGTTTGGGGACGGCTGCTCGTAGGATACGGTGATATCCAAGGTTCGGCCGACGAACTTATGGACGAGATGATTAAGGGCCTAGGAGGGGGCAACGGCGCGTTGGGCTCCATTGCATCGTGGCTCGGCGATACCGTTTCGGCGTCCGTGGCGGCGCTGGGTTTGGAACCGTGCGACTTGCGCCTGCGAAAGCCGGTGCTGACCGATTCCGCCAACGTCATTAAGAGTCCGGGGTCTGACATTGCCGGTTTCTCTCAAGCGCAAGACAAGCTGCGAAGTATTCCGTTGGGCGTGACCGATCCCAAGGCGCTTTGCGAAGCGCTGGAATATCAAGTCGAGCGCACCATCAGCGGCACGACGTTCACGCTTGCGGAGATTCCGCTGCCCGGCGGCGGTTCCATCCCACTTACCGTCGATGTCACTACACTGGCGGGTGCCCTGGGCGGTGGGTCGTAATGGGCATCCGCACGCGCCTGTGCGAGGAGCGCGCCCAGGCGACGGTCGAGATGGCCGTGGTCACGCCCGTCCTGCTGGTTCTGGCGCTTATCGTGTACAACGTCATGGTCTTTGCCGGTGCGGTCGCACGCTTCGATCGCGTGGTGCCCGATATCGTGCTAGCACATGCCGTGGCGCCGAGCGGGGAGGGCGATGGCAGCTCCATCGATGCTTCCGCGACCGTTCAGGCTCAGATCCAACATGCCATGGAAGGCTATGACTTGCTGATCGAGGTCTCGAGCGAACAGGGTGCGACGACATCGGATGGCGGTTTGCTTTCGCTTTCCGGCACGTTTAGGACCTATACCTGCACCATGCGCTATGAGCCGTGGCCGAGCTCGCTCAGCATCGCCGGCGTTTCGCTGGGGGCACCGGCAACGTTGTCACACGAGCGCGCGGTGACGGTCGATCCGTGGCGTCCGGGGGTGGTCATGTGACCGCGGTCTCGTCCTACATCGCCTACGCGCGGGCACTCAATAGGCTGGGCTGGACGCCGGCCGAGTTTGCGGTGGCGGAGTCGTTTGCCGTGCGCCTGCGCGGCATGCTGGGACGGTGTCCGGTTGCCGCCAACGGTCTGCCGCTCGTCATGGCGTTTCCACGCTGCTCTTCGGTCCACACGTGTTTTATGGCCTATCCCATCGACATCGCCTTCATCGATCGCGACGGCAATATCCTCGCGCGCTACGAAAACGTATGTCCCTGGCGTATGTGCTCCTGCCCCGGCGCCTGGGCCGCACTAGAACGCTCTTCAATCATTGTTTCGACCCCTGCTCTCCAACGCGTGCCGGCTTAAGAATTGGCGACAACGGACTTTCGTCATACGAAATTGGGTAAGATGGAGGAGAAGATGCATGGATGTTGAGATCCATCCCAACGCTAAAAAGCACCTGACAGAACAGCAGGTGCTTAGCGCTTGGCTTGCGGTTACTGAGTGCATTCGTCGCGAGTCGAAGGACGAGCCGCCGAGATGGCTTGCGATTGGATGGCTCCCAGACGGACGAAGCGTGGAGCTTGTCGCGGTCGAGCTTGTCCGTGGGTGGCTTATCATTCATGCCTTGTCTCCAGTCCAGAAGAAATTTTGGCAGGAGATTGAACAGGCTCGGCAAAGGGGTCGATGATGGACAAGACGTATACGGCCGCTAATGGTCAGGTTGTAACGGATGAAATGATTGACGCGTGGTGCGAGTCGTACGAGCGCGGAGAGTTTCCGGATGGCGAACACACCGTTGGTGGGATCGTGCATGGACGGCCCCCACTCTCAGGTGAGGGGACGGCAACGCTGTCGGTCAAGATTCCTCTGGGAATGAAGGAGGCCATTCGTCGACGGGCGGCTGCCGAGGGGATGACGCCAAGTGAGTTTGCCCGTGCGGCTCTGAGCGAAAAACTTCTTGCTGCCGGCTGATGTCTCTGACGTGCCGATTTATAGAACCGAGGCTGTGCTCAAAAACTTTTTTAAAATTCTCGGTTGACCGGAACGCGTCCTTGGTTATACTAATCAAGCCTTGAAACAAGGCACACCTCAAATGGCTGGGTAGCTCAGTTGGTAGAGCAGAGGACTGAAAATCCTCGTGTCAGGGGTTCGATTCCCTTCCCCGCCACCTTGAATTGACTAGGACCTCTGCAAAGGGGTCCTTTTCTTTTATGTAGGGTTCTGCGGAAACTGCGTCCCAGAATAAGGGCTCAGAACGGGACACACTTTCCGGTGCCTGCCTCCGGCGCGCGTACACACCTCGTCGCACCATTCCGAGCCCGCCCGCCCCGGACATTCCTCCCACTTTCGCGTCACTTTGCAGACCGTTCGGTCGCCTGTCCGCACACGCGGGTATACTCAAAACGATACTTATCCTATGCAATACGATGCGGGTTCGACCTGCATGATCCGAAGGGGGCAGTGATGGAGAGGATGCTCGGCGTTAATCTCTCTGGCTGGTTTATTCCCGAGCCTTGGGTGACCCCGTCGCTGTACGCGGCGACCGGCGCATCCAACGCAGCCGAGCTGCAGGAGGCCATGGGTACCGCCGCTTACAACGAGCGCATGCGTCGTCATTACGAGACGTTTGTGAGCGAGGACGATTTTCGCCGCATGGCGCAGATCGGTCTCAATGCCGTGCGTCTGCCGGTGCCCTGGTATGCCTTTGGCTCACAGGAGTCCGATGCCTCCTACATATCGGTTGTCGATTACATCGACCGCGCGATTGAGTGGGCTGCCAAGTACGATATCCGCGTGCTGCTCGATCTGGCAACCGTGCCCGGTGGCCAGGGCGATTCCAACGATTCGCCCACCACGCCGGAGGCTGTCGCCGAGTGGCATTCGTCCACCAACGGCCGTCATGTCGCACTCGACGTGCTCGAGCGCTTGGCCGATCGCTATGGCGAGGCCGAGAGCCTGCTGGGCATTGAGCTGCTGGACACGCCGCAGATGAGCGTTCGCAAGAGCCTCTTCACCATGACGGATGGCATTCCTGCTCACTACCTGCGCAATTTCTATCGCGATGCCTACGAGCTCGTCCGTTCGTATATGCCCGAGGATAAAATCGTCGTCTTCTCGTCGTCGGGGCATCCCAGCGAGTGGAAGCATTTTATGCGCGGCGCCAAGTACAAGAACGTCTACATGGACCTTCACCTGTACCATTACCGCGACGAGTATGCGCTCGACATCACGAGCCCTCGCGGGCTGACGACGGCGATTTCGCGTAACAAGCGCGAGCTTAAAGAAGCGATTTCGACTGGGTTCCCCGTGCTGGTGGGCGAATGGTCGGGTGCGGCGATCTTTGCCAACTCGTCGGTTACGCCCGAGGGCCGCAATGCCTACGAGCGCGTGTTTATCGCCAACCAGCTGGCTTCGTTTGCGCCGGCTGCCGGTTGGTTCTTCCAAACGTGGAAGACCGAGAAGCGCATTGCAGCATGGGACGCCCGCGCGGCGCTCGGTACGCTCGAGCGCGGCATGATTGAATAGGTTGATATGACGCAAAACAGCGCCCATACGGGCAAACTCTATGTGGTCGGCACGCCCATCGGCAACCTGGGCGACCTGTCCCCGCGCGTTGGCGAGGCGTTTGCCGCCGCCGATGCCATCTGCTGCGAGGACACGCGCGTGACGTCAAAGCTGCTGATGCACCTGGGCATTTCCAAGCCGCTTGTCCGTTGCGACGAGAATGTGATCGCCAGCCGCGCCACCGGCCTGGTCGACCGTCTGCTGGCGGGGGAGACCCTCGCCTTTGCCTCGG
This sequence comes from uncultured Collinsella sp., assembly GCA_902490325.1. GTDB lineage: Bacteria > Actinomycetota > Coriobacteriia > Coriobacteriales > Coriobacteriaceae > Collinsella. Next base: position 19,662 of record CABUDJ010000020.1, read on the forward strand.
ACGCCGGCATGCCGAGCGTGTCCGATCCCGGCCAGGCGCTGGTCGAGGCGGCGCGTGAGGCCGATTTGCCCGTCGAAGTTATTCCCGGGCCCTCCGCTTGCGTCACGGCGCTTGTTTCGTCCGGCATTCCCTGCGAGCATTTTTTCTTCGAGGGCTTTTTGGGCCGAAAGCACGGCGACCGCGTGCGCCGTTTGCAGCGCCTTGCCGTGGTGCCCGGCGCGCTCATCTTCTACGAGTCTCCACATCGCATCGTGGCGACGCTCGAGGCCGTGGCGGAGGTCTTTCCCCAGCGTGAGGTTGCCGTCTGCCGCGAACTCACCAAGCTGCACGAGGAGGTCTTGCGCGGGCCCGCTGCCCAGCTTGCCGAGGAGCTGCGTGCTCGCGGCGAGGTAAAGGGCGAGATTGCGCTGGTCATCGCGCCGCCGAGCGAGGATGAGGAGGCCGGTATCGTGCCGGTTGGCGCCGCGGCAGCGGATCCCGATGAGGCCCTGCGCGCGGATATCCGCGCCGCGCTCGAGGAGGGGGAGCCCGCCTCTGCGGTGGCCAAGCGCCTGTCTCAGAAGTATTCGCGCCGCAAGCGCGATGTCTATGCCATGGTGCTCGATATGCAATAGATGGAGGATATCCAGCCCTTGCGCTAGAATCATCCTCTGTATGCAACGTTTTTCTGGAGGACAAACCCCATGGATCAAAGCAAGCCTTCGTTCTTTATCACGACGCCCATCTACTACGTCAACGCCGATCCGCACCTGGGCACGGCTTATTCCACCATCATCGCCGACGTTCAGGCTCGCTATCGCCGTTCCGCCGGCTATAACGTCAAATTCCTGACCGGCATGGACGAGCACGGCGAGAAGGTCGCCGAGGCCGCAGCCAAGCACAACATGACGCCGCAGGAGTGGACCGATAGCCAGGCTCCGCACTTCAAGGAGCTTTGGAGCAAGCTCGAGATTTCCAATGATGATTTCATTCGCACCACCGAGCCGCGCCAGCATCATGCCGTGCAGTACCTGTGGGAGCGCATGAAGGAGTCTGGCTACCTGTATAAGGGCAGCTACGACGGCTGGTATTGCGTGCCTGACGAGACCTACTTCACCGATACGCAGGTCCAGAAGGGCGACGAGGAGTACGGCAGCGTCGGCCAGCACCTGTGCCCCGACTGCCACCGTCCGCTTGAGCGCGTGCAGGAGGAGTCCTACTTCTTTAAGCTTTCCGCCTTCCAGGACAAGCTGCTTAAGCTCTATGACGAGCATCCCGACTTTGTCGAGCCTGCGTTCCGCATGAACGAGGTTCGCAGCTTTGTCGAGGGCGGCCTTAACGACCTTTCCGTGAGCCGTACGAGCTTTGACTGGGGCATTCAGGTCCCGTTTGACGAGGGTCACGTGACCTACGTGTGGTTCGATGCGCTGCTCAACTATATGACGGCCGTCGGCTACGGTGTCGACACCGACGAGGCGCGTGCCGAGCTGGCCTATCGCTGGCCCGCGCAGTTCCACATCGTGGGTAAGGACATCATCCGCTTCCACTGCGTCATTTGGCCCGCCATGCTCATGGCCATCGGCGAGGCCCTGCCCGAGCACGTCTTTGCCCACGGCTTCCTGACCGTGCGCAATGCCGAGACCGGCAAGGCCGAGAAGATGTCCAAGAGCCGCGGCAACGCCATCGCTCCGCAGGACGTTATCGACATGCTGGGCGTCGAGGGCTATCGCTACTACTTTATGACCGACGTCGTCCCCGGCACCGACGGTGCCATCAGCTTCGACCGCATGGAGCAGGTCTACAACGCCGACCTGGCCAACAGCTGGGGCAACCTCATCTCGCGTTCGCTCAACATGAGCGGCAAGTATTTTGACGGTTGCGCGCCCGCCAAGCCCGCATCGTTCGATGCGTTCGACAACCCGCTGGCAAAGATCGCCGATGGTCTGGTCGAGCGCTACATGGCCAAGATGGACGTGCTCGATTACGGTGGAGCCAAGGACGAGGTCATGGAGCTCATACACGCTGCCAACCACTACATCGAGGACTCCGAGCCTTGGGCACTTGCCAAGGACGAGGCCAAGGCTGACGAGCTGGCGTTTGTGATCTACAACCTGCTCGAGGCCATCCGCATTGCCGCTCACCTGCTGATGCCGCTCATGCCCCAGACTTCTGCCGAGGCTCTGCGCCGCCTGTCCTGCGAAGACGAGGCCGCGAGCGACGACCTCAAGGGCATTTGCGCTTGGGGCCTGCTTGCTGGTGGTCAGCCCGTCGAGAAGGGCGAGCCGCTGTTCCCGCGTCTGGGCTAAGACGCCGCGCGCCATATCGGCAATTTACTGTTTAGATGTAAGGGCATGGCCGCAACGGTCCATGCCCTTTTGTTTCAAGACGCCGCCATCATGCTAAGGAGGCAACCATGACAACTTCGCCTTTGGCAAACCCCACGGCCACCAGGGAGCTGCTAGAGGAGTTTGGCCTTGCGACCAAGCATCGCCTGGGCCAGAACTTTCTAATCGACAATCATGTGATCGAGCGTATCTGCGAGCTTGCCGAGCTTGCAGGTGACGAGCGCGTACTCGAGGTGGGTCCGGGTTGCGGTACGTTGACACTTGCGTTGCTGCAGGAGGCGGCGTGCGTTACGTCCATTGAGGCCGATCCTGAGCTCGAACCGGTGCTCGACGCCCACGCCGCCGACTATGCCAACTTCCGCTTTATCATGGGCGACGCGCTTAAGGTGGGCCCGGAGCAGATTGAGCAGGCTGCCGGCGGCGAGCCCACGGTATTTGTCGCGAACTTGCCCTATAACGTGGCGGCGACGATCATCCTGCAGTTCTTCCAGACGATGCCGGCGCTCAAGCGTGCCGTCGTCATGGTGCAAAAGGAGGTTGCCGATCGCATTGCCGCAGTGCCGGGCAACAAGACCTATGGCGGCTATACGGCAAAGCTCGGCCTGTATGCGCAGGTGACGGGTCGTTTTGAGGTACCGCCGCGTTGCTTTATGCCGGCGCCGCACGTGGATTCGGCCGTCGTGCGTATCGACCGTGTTGACGGCGTGGTGCCCGAGGGGCTCGATCGCGAATTTGTGGCCCGCGTGATTGATGCTGCATTTGCTCAGCGTCGCAAGACCATCCGCAATTCCATGAGCGCCAACGGCTTTGCCAAGGACGTGCTCGATGCTGCCTTTGAGGCTTGCGGTATTGCACCCACCACGCGCGCCGAGACGCTTGATGTTGCTGACTTTGTCCGTCTGGCCCAGGAGCTAATCCATGATGCCTAATGCCGAACGTGTGACGTTTACCAAGAAAAAGAAGACGGTTGCTTGTCCCGTGCCCTTGGCACCGCTTGCCGACACGCATGCGCATCTGCTTTCGTTCTGGGGCAAGGATGTGCCTGAGACGCTCGTGCGTGCCAAGGTGGCGGGCGTCGACCTGTTGGTGACGATGTTCGACCCCATCGCAGACAAACGCAGCGTGACGGACTATAGCGACTGGCTGACGCGCGAGATTCTGCCGATGCAGGATATCCCGCAGATCAAGTATCTTGCCGGCGTGCATCCGTATGGCGCGCCGGACTATACCGACGACGTCCATGCACAGGTCGTTGCCGCACTTGATGACCCCTTATGCGCCGGTATTGGCGAAATCGGCCTGGACTACCACATGGACTATGACGACGACATCGCGCCGGCACCCCATAACGTGCAGATTGACTGCATGGCGCGCCAGCTCGAGCTTGCCGTGTGCCGTAACGTGCCGGTGGAGCTGCATCTGCGTCACGAGGACACGGACCAGGAGCGTACCTCGCACGTGGACGCCTACAACGTGCTTCGTGAGGTGGGCGTGCCCCAGGCCGGTTGTGTGCTGCACTGCTTTGGCGAGGACCGCGCCACGATGGAGCGCTTTGTGGAGCTGGGCTGCTATATCGCCTATGGTGGTGCGGCCACCTTTAAGCGCAACGACGACGTGCGCGAGGCATTTGCGGCAACCCCACTCGATCGAATTTTGTTCGAGACGGATTGCCCGTATATGGCTCCGGAGCCCATCCGCGGTCTTGAGTGCGAGCCGGCAATGATTTCTATCACGGCAAACACGCTGGTCAACGACCGTGTCGATCGTACCGGCGAGGATGCTGAGGCAATCGCGCGAGCAGCTTGGGAAAATGCCTGCAAACTTTTTCAAAAATAGTTCTTGCGTTCGCGATGGCGCTCCGTTATTCTAATTCCTGCACGCGGGCGTGGCGGAATTGGCAGACGCGTACGGTTCAGGTCCGTATGGGGGCAACCCCATGAAGGTTCAAGTCCTTTCGCCCGCACCATTGATTGAAAGAGCTCCCAGCAATGGGAGCTTTTTTGTTATGGGCCCATCACAGGGACTTGAACCTGTGAAGGAGCGAGCGTAAAGAAAACGCGGAGCGTTTTTAGCGAGCTGGCGAGGGCGCCGGCAGGCGGAAGGGCGGCGATGCCCCCATACGGACCTGAAGCCGGTGTGGATCCGCGAAGCGGATACGCGGACGTCCTTTCGCCCGCACCATTGAATGAAAGAGCTCCCAGCAATGGGAGCTTTTTTGTTATGCACGATCTCCTTGGACGGGTATCCTAATGCCAACGTGTGCCTATCAGAGGAGAGACCATGCTGTTTTCCGGTATCATCGCCGCCCTTACCAGCCTTTTGATCCCCATCATCATTCTGTTGCTGCTGCTTCCCAGCGCCTGCTATGTCGTTGAACAGCAGCATGCTGTGATCATCGAACGCTTAGGCAAGTTCAACCGCATCGTCAACGCGGGCTTCCACATGAAGGTACCCGTGATCGACCGCAAGGCCGCTACGGTGAGCCTGCGAACCATGAAAAACGGTTTTGGTATCGACGTTAAGACCCAGGACAACGTGACCATCGGCCTTGAGGTCTCTGCTCAGTACCACGTGAGCTATGACATGGGCGCCGGCCCGGCAGATTCGGGCATCTACAAGAGCTACTATATGCTGCAGGAGCCCGTCGACCAGATGCGTGACTTCATCACCGACGCCCTGCGCTCTTCGATTCCCGTCTACACACTCGATGAGGTCTTTGCCAAGAAGGACGACATCGCCAAGGATGTCAACGCTACCGTTTCCGAGCAGATGGCCGCCTACGGCTTCACCCTCGTGTCGACGCTCATCACCAAGATTGCACTGCCGACCGAGGTCGAGAACTCCATGAACGACATCAACGCCGCCCAGCGCAAGCGCGCTGCGGCACAGGAGCTCGCTGAGGCCGACCGCATCAAGCGCGTCACCGAGGCGACCGCCGAGGCTGAGGCAATGGAAAAGGCGGGCGAAGGCATCGCCAACCAGCGCAAGGCCATCGCGCTGGGCATCAAGGATTCGCTCGAGATTATCCAGGAGACGGGCGTCGGTAACGACGAGGCCAACCAGCTGTTTATGTTTACGCAGTGGTCCGAGATGATGACGGAGTTTGCACGTACGGGCAAAAACTCGACGGTCGTGCTGCCGAGCGACTTTTCGCAGTCGGCCTCGATGTTCGAGCAGATGCTGGCCGCCGGCAAAGTTCAAAACGATTCGAAGGAGTAGGCGCGCGTGAAATACACCGTCGTTTGTGTTGGTAAGCTCAAGGAGCGCTTTTGGAAGGACGCGTGCGCTGAGTACACCAAGCGCCTGGGTGCCTATGCCAAGGTTGATATCCGCGAGGTGGCCGATATCGACCTGGCTAAGGCGGGCGGCGTGGATGCTGCGCGTGACAAGGAGGGGGCGGCGATTCTTGCTGCCTTGCCGTCTCGAGCGCATGTGATCTTGCTGGCCATTGAGGGCAAGGAGCGTTCGAGTGAGGAGCTCTCGGCGAGGCTCGACGATCTTATGCTGCGAGGCAGTAGCGACATTGCCTTTGTAATCGGCGGTTCGGACGGCGTGAGTGATGAGGTGCGCGCCCGCGCCGACGAGATGCTCAGCTTTGGACGCATTACCTTGCCGCATAACCTGGCGCGTGTGGTGCTGCTAGAGCAGATTTACCGTGCCTGCAAGATCAGTCGTGGCGAGCCGTATCACAAATAGGTCGGCAATACGAAACAATGGCGTGGGACAATACCTTTCGTTTTGAGGAATGTGTCTGAAAGGACTATGAGATATGAAGATTGGATTTGTCGGTTTTGGCAATATGGCGAGCGCTATGGCCGATGGCTGGATCGCTGCCGGTGTAGCTGCGAGCGACATGTGCGCTTGCGCGGGTCGCTACGACGCACTGGTTGAGCGCTGCGAGGCGCGCGGCATGGCCGCTTGCCACGATGCCGCCGAGGTTGTCTCCGCATCCGATATCGTGGTCGCTGCGGTCAAGCCGTACATGATCGAGAAGGTATTCGCCCCGCTCAAGGATGCTCTTGCCAAAAAGGTCGTTCTGTCGGTTGCCTGGACCTGGGACAGTGCCAAGTGGGAGCAGGTCCTGCCGGGCGTCGCGCATATCTCGACGGTGCCCAACACACCGGTTTCGGTGGGCGAGGGCGTCATCGCTTGCGAGAAGGCGGGCCTCGATCGCCATGGCGACGAATGCCGGGTGCTTGATCTGCTTGGCAAGCTCGGTGCGGTGGTTGAGCTCGATACGAGCCTGCTGTTTGTGGGCGGCACGGTGGGTGGTTGCGCTCCGGCATTCGTCGCCATGGCGATCGAGGCCCTGAGCGATGCGGCGGTCAAGCACGGTATCCCGCGCGCCGATGCCTATCGCATTGTGAGCCAGATGGTGCTGGGTACGGCAAAGCTGCAGCTCGCAACCGGTCAGCATCCCGCAGCGATGAAGGATGCCGTGTGCTCGCCCGGCGGTGCCACCATCAAGGGCGTCGTCGCGCTCGAGGACGCCGGCATGCGCAGCGCCCTGGTCAAGGCAATCGACGCAACCCTCCAGTAAAACCTGCTATTTAGGGACAGGTTTATGTTGGCAGGTTTTTCCTGCTGTTTTGTCCTTTTAGCGAAAAGCGCCCCGCAACTGGTTCAATTCCAGTTGCGGGGCGCTTGCGTTTGCCCAGATAAAACCGACCAAAATAAACCTGTCCCTAAATGGCAGGTTAGTCCCAGAAGCTGTTTTCTTCGTCCTCGGACTTGGGGCCGCGGTCGACATACATCTTATGGGTGCGCTTCTCCATTACAAAGGCAAGAATCGCAAACAGCAGGATGCCGCCGGCGAAAAGGATGGCAAAACCGGTGCGGGTGCCAAACAAAAAGGAAAAAACTGCGTCCATTGGGTGCCTTCTTGCGTAGTTGAGTTGGGTCGTAAACGCTCATAAGTATATACTTGCCCATACATGTACAAGGTTGCAACCTAAATGGAATGTATATCGCCGGAGGATCTAATGCTTGATATCAAGTTTGTTCGCGAGAACCCCGATGCCATCGATGTCGCCATGGCTAACCGCCAGACGTCTTGGGATCGCGAGAAGTTCTTTGAGCTCGACGACGAGCGTCGTGCCGTCATCACCGAGGTCGAGGAGCTCCAGGCCACGCGCAACGCCGAGTCCAAGAAGATCGGCGCCCTGATGAAGGAGGGCAAGAAGGACGAGGCCGAGGCCGCCAAGGAGGCCGTGCGCGCCGTCAACGAGAAGATTGACGGTCTGGCCGAGCGCCGCACTGCTCTCGAGCAGGAGCAGTACGACTTTATGGCTCACCTGCCCAACATCCCTTGCGAGGCCACGCCGTACGGCAAGGACGAGGACGAGAACATCGAGCGCCGTCGTTGGGGCACCCCGCGCGAGTTCGACTTCGACTTTAAGCCGCACTGGGATCTGGGCACCGACCTCGACATCCTCGACTTCGAGCGCGGCAACAAGCTCTCCGGCAGCCGCTTCACCGTTCTCGGTGGCGCCGGCGCCCGCCTGGAGCGCGCCCTTATCAACTTCTTCCTGGACACGCACACGAGCCGTGGCTTCAAGGAGTGGTGGCCGCCTATCGTCGTCAAGCGTCAGACCATGTTCGGTACGGGCCAGCTGCCCAAGTTCGAGGACGACGCCTATCACGTCTCGGGCGACAACTTCCTGATCCCCACCGCCGAGGTCGTGCTCACCAACCTGCACGCCGGCGAGGTTCTCGACGCCGACACCCTGCCGCGCCGCTACACCGCCTTCACCCCCTGCTTCCGCGAGGAGGCCGGTTCCGCCGGCCGTGACACCCGCGGCATCATCCGTCAGCACGAGTTCGACAAGGTCGAGATGGTCAAGTTTGCCAAGCCGGAGGAGTCCGACGAGGAGCTCGAGAGCATGACCGCCGAGGCCGAGTACCTGCTGCAGCAGCTGGGTCTTCCGTATCGCGTGATTAGCCTGTGCACCGGCGACCTGGGCTTCTCCGCCCGTCAGACCTATGACGTCGAGGTCTGGCTGCCGAGCTACAACGCCTACAAGGAGATCAGCTCCTGCTCCAACTGCGGCGACTTCCAGGCTCGCCGCGCCAACATCAAGTATCGCGACCCCGAGAACTTCAAGGGTTCGCGCTACCTGCACACCCTTAACGGTTCCGGCCTGCCGGCTGGCCGCACCATGGCTGCCATTCTGGAGAACTACCAGAACGCCGACGGCACCATCACGATCCCCGAGGTCCTGCGTCCCTACATGGGCGGCCTCGAGAAGATTGAGCCGGTCGCGTAACTTGGCTGCATAGGCGATATGCAAGGGCGCTCCTTCGGGGGCGCCCTATTTCGTGCGCAGGTCCATACCATGCCGTGCGGACAGCTCAATAGAAAACACACGAACAACTGTTCTGTATACAGCCATCTACCTGCTATGCTTTTGCTAAATAAGAGTGAGAGAAAGGGGACGCGATGGAGCTGTTTGATGATCGGGTGGTTTTGTTTGAGAGCGACGAGGGCGGGGAGTACCTGCTTGTGACGTGTGAGCCGTCTGGCATGGGTGGCCTGGTGGTTCGACAGACGAGCGAGGGGCCGTTGGCGCAATGGTGCTTTGAGGAGTCGCCGCATGTGGTCGAGACCTTTGTGGCGCACGAAGGGCTTGTGGCCCTGGAGCACTTCTATGGGGTCCGGACATCTAACCAGGTTGCTCGCATGTTGAGCATCTCGTTTGCCGATTATGATTGTGCCCAGCGGGTGAGATCGCTCCTGAGGGAACTTGATGCTAAGTTTGACGTGATCGAAAAGCCAATCGATCGTACGGGGAACGACGGTATATGCGGAGCAGCATGACAAAACTGCGTTCCACAAAAAAGTTTGAGATTGTGCTTGACTCCAATAAGCTAAAGTGGTTTTATATGTCTTGCGCTGCGGCGTTACCTCAGCTGGATAGAGGGTCTGACTACGAATCAGAACGTCATAGGTTCGAATCCTATACGCCGCACCAATTGAAATTGAAAGCCTCCGGCAACGGGGGCTTTTCTTTTACGTAAGCACCGCATGGATTCGAACCTCGGTCGAGGCGCGGGCGTCAAGAAAACGCGGAGCGTTTTTAGCCCGCGGGCGAGCGCGCCGGCAGGCGGGGCTTGAGAAGGAGTGGT
>CABUDJ010000021.1 GCA_902490325.1 uncultured Collinsella sp.
CCGGAGAGCACTTAATGTGCTCTCCGTGCGAGTCAGGACTGTCCGAGCAGGCGACCTTATATATTTGCCCTCCCCGGGGCTCCTCGCCCGAACCCCTCAGCTAGTTCTTCAGCGAGTTCAGCGGCGCCGGGAAGCGTCCACCGCGGTGGGCAAGCACGGTGCCGGCGTTGGGGTTCACCGGCATGATGGGCGCACGGCCAAACAGGCCGCCGTACTCGACGCAGTCGCCCACGCCCTTGCCAATGGCGGGAATCACGCGGACGGCCGTGGTCTTGTTGTTGATGACGCCGATGGCCATCTCGTCGGCGATGATGCCGGCGATGGTCTCGACCGGGGTGTCGCCGGGGATGGCGATCATGTCCAGGCCGACGGAGCACACACAGGTCATGGCCTCGAGCTTCTCGAGCGAAAGCGCGCCGGCTTCGACGGCGGCGATCATGCCGGCGTCCTCGGACACGGGGATAAAGGCGCCGGAGAGACCGCCCACGCTGGAGCTGGCCATGACGCCGCCCTTCTTGACGGCATCGTTGAGCATGGCGAGCGCACAGGTCGTGCCCGGGCCACCGCAGGTGCCCACGCCGATAATCTCGAGGATGCGCGCGACGGAGTCGCCGATGGCGGGTGTGGGAGCCAGCGACAGGTCGACAATGCCTTTCTCGACACCCAGACGGCGGGCTGCCTCACGGCTCATGAGCTCGCCGGCACGGGTGATCTTAAAGGCGGTCTGCTTAATCTTCTCGGCGACCTCCATCATCGATGCGGAATCGGGCAGCGTCTCCAGGGCTGCGGCCATAACGCCGGGGCCCGAGACGCCTACGTTGATGACGGCGTCGGCCTCGCCACCGCCGTGGACGGCGCCCGCCATAAACGGGGAGGTCGCCGCCCTGGAGACGCTGCCCGATTCCCGCCATAAACGGGGAGTCCTCGACCATATTGGCAAAGCAGACAAACTTGGACGCGCCAACGGAATCCTGGTCGGCCGTGAGTTTAGCGGCATCGATGATGGTCTGGGCGGCCATAAGCACGGCGTCCATGTTGATACCGGCGCGCAGGCTGGCGACGTTGACGCTGGAGCAGACGCGGCTCGTGGTGGCGAGCGCCTGGGGGATGGACTGGATGACGCGGCGGTCGGCGTCGCCGATGCCCTTCTGGACGAGCGCGGAGAAGCCGCCCAGGTAATCGATGCCGAGCGTCTCGGCCGCGCGGTCGAGGGCATGCGCGATGGGGGTGAGGTCCTCATCCTTGCAGCACGCGGCGATCTGCGCCACCGGGGTGACGGAAACGCGCTTGTTGACGATGGGGATACCGTACTCGCGCTCGAGGTTCTCGGCGGTCTCGACCAGATGCTCAGCCGTGTGCGTCACGTGGTCGTAGATTTTCGTGCACATGCGGTCGAGGTTCTCGTCGCCGCAACCCATGAGCGAAACACCCATGGTGATGGTCCTGATGTCGAGGTTCTGCTCCTCAACCATGCCGCGGGTTTCCGCGATTTCTGCGGGCGTGATCGCCATCCTTGCGCTCCTATCTGCCAAAACGAGCATAGTCTTATCTATTCTAACGTGCCGCACGTGCCAAGTGGCGCATGCGGCACGTTTTGGTGCTCGGTTGTTTCCGTTGTGTTACTGCCCAAAGACCTCTTCGGCGATACGGGCGCTTTCGGCGGCGTCCTTGGCGTAGTAGTCAGCGCCGATCTGCTTGGCGTATTCGGGGGTGAGCACGGCGCCGCCCACGATGATCTTGACGCCCGGCACCTCGGCATGAAGCAGCTTGATGGTCTCCTCCATGGCGACGACCGTGGTAGTCATAAGCGCCGAGAGGCCGACGAGTTTGATATCGCGCTCCTTGACGGTCTTGAGTACCTCCTGCGGATCGACGTCGCGGCCCAGGTCAAAGACGGTGTAGCCGTAGTTATCAAGCAGCATCTTGACGATGTTCTTACCGATGTCGTGAATATCGCCCTTGACGGTGGCCACGCAGATCTTGCCCTTGTCGGCGATCTCACCGGCGGGCATCAGCCGCTTGATGGTGTCGAAGCCCACGCGTGCGGCCTCGGCCGAGGCCATGAGCTGCGGCAGGAAGAACTTGCCCTGGTCAAAGAGGACGCCAACCTCGTCGAGGGCGGGGATAAAGTGGTTGTTGATAAGATCCATAGCGTCGTGGTCGGCCAGCAGGCGCTCAGTCTCGGTCGCGATCTCGCCCTTACGGCCCGAGACGACCATGCGACGAATTGGGTCGTCGTTGCCGTCGGTGCCGGCGGTGCCAGCAGCGGACACGGTGTCGGTCGATGCGGCCTGAGCTGCTGCCGGGTTTGCGGCGATCTTGTACGGATCGGTCCAGCCGGCGTAGCGCTCGATGTATCCGGTCGAGCCCTCGTCCTCAACGCTCAGGACGCGATAGCTGTAGACGGTATCCATAAAGCGCTTGGAGCCCGGGTTCATGATGGGGGCGTCCAGGCCCGCGCCGAAGGCGGCGGCCAAAAAGACCGAACCCAGCAGCGGGCGGGCAGGCAGGCCGAAGCTGATGTTCGACACGCCGAGCGCGCATTTGACGCCCAGACGCTCCTTGCACAGGGACATGGCGCGTAGGATCTGCTCAGCCTGGCGTTGATTAGTCGAGGCGGTCATGACCAGACAGTCGATGAGGATGCGGTCCGGGCCGATGCCGTAGCGGGCGGCCTCGGCCACGATGCGCTCGGCGATGGCGAAGCGGGCCTCGGCGGTATCGGGGATGCCGCCTTCGTCGAGCGTAAGGCCGACAACGTTGGTGCCGTAGTGGGCGACCAGCGGAAAGATCTCATCCATGATCTGCTGCTTGCCATTGACCGAGTTGATGATGGGCTTGCCGGCGTAGCGGCGCACGGCGGCCTCGACAGCGGCGGGGTCGGTGGAGTCGATCTGCAGCGGCAGCAACGTGGAGCCCTGGAGCTGTTCGGTCGCCTGTTGGATGATCTTGACCTCGTCGATCTCGGGCAGGCCCACGTTAACGTCCAGGATGTCGGCGCCCTGCTCTTGCTGGCTGATGCCCTGGCTCACGACGTAGTCCAGGTCGCCGTCGCGCAGGGCCTGCTGCAGGCGCTTTTTGCCGGTGGGGTTGATGCGCTCGCCGATGACAGCGATCTTGTGGCCGTCGCAGGGAAGGTCCACGACCGTTTGGGCGCTCGTGACCGACATGCTGGGCTTGCGGCGGCGCGGGCTGGGCGTGTGGTTGTCGATAAGCGTGCACAAGGCCGCCATGTGCGCCGGCGTGGTGCCGCAGCAACCGCCCACGACGCTCACACCGTCGGCGATCATGCCGGCGACGGCCTCGGCGTATTCGGGGGCTTGGATATCAAAGACGGTGTTGCCGTCGTCGTCTACATGGGGGAGTCCTGCATTAGCCTGCACCATAACGGGCTTGTCGGTAACGGTGAGCATACGTGCGGCGAGTCCTCGGAGCTCGGCCGGTCCTTGGCTGCAGTTGATGCCCAAAACGTCGGCACCGATGGCGTCGAGCGTGATGGCGGCGACCTCGGGGCTCGTTCCTAGGAAGGTACGGCCGTCTTCCTCAAAGGTCATGGTGGCAAAGACGGGCAGGTCGGAGTTTTCGCGGCAGGCGAGGACGGCCGCCTTGATCTCGGCCAGGTCGGTCATAGTCTCGATAATAAAGAGGTCCACGCCCGCGGCGACGCCGGCGCGCACTTCCTCGGCAAAGAGGTCATAGGCCTCGTCAAAGCTGAGGGTGCCTAAGGGACGAAGCAGCGCGCCGATGGGGCCGATATCGCCGGCGACGTAGCGGGCGCCGGCCTCGCGGGCGCAGGCGACAGCGGCGGCAAAGACGTCTGCCACGGCCGCTGCGCCGTCGAGCTTGTGGGCGTTGGCGCCAAAGGTGTTGGCGGTGATCACGTCGCAGCCGGCCTCGACATATTGACATTGGATATCGGTGATAACCTGGGGCTCATCAAAGTTGAGCAGCTCGGGCAAGGCGCCCGCCTTCATGCCAGCGGCCTGCAACATGGTGCCCATGCCGCCGTCGAACAGCAGGTGTCCCGTGCCCTCGATGGCCGCACGCAGGCGATCGTCCTTAATGCGCAGATCGTCGATCGTGCGCGTCTTGTACGTGGCACCGTTGCGACGTGCGGCATCAACGGGTGCCGCCAATGCAGTGCCGTCAGAATCATGAGTGATAAGCGGAGTAAACATCGGGGGCTCCTAATGGCTGGAATAGCAGGTGGTGTGGGCGGCGCGGAAGCGACAGCTCTCGCGCATGCGGCAGATATTGCAGGTGGGGCGGGTCTGGGCGTCGTGGACCTCGCCGTCAAACAGACCGATCACCGCGGTCACGCTTTTGGTGGGCATGAGCAGGCTGGTGGGTGTGACGGTCAGGCCGATGAGCCGCGTGGCGTTGAGCGCATTGACGATCGAGCGCTGGGCCGAGAGCGGGCAGTCGCCGTAGCCGGGACTAAAGCGCCAGTTGCCGGCGAGTCCGTGTGCGGCGGCGTCCGTCTTGACCTGCTGGTCCATTTGCTCAACGGCGGCTTCCACGTAAGCGGAGCACGCGGCGTCGAGCACGGCGCCCTCCAGGGGATGTTGGGCTCCCGTGGTGCGCAGGCGACGCTCGGCGTCCATGCCGAGGGTACATGCCATGAGCGCGGCAAAGCGGGCATCTTTGAGATGTCGATAGATATCGCGACCTCGCAGCTCAACGTTGGTGCCGACCAAGCGAATGCAAGGCTCACTTTGTTCGTCCACGCCCGTGGCATCGACGGCAAACACGCGGCGCACGCCACGGGGCTCAATGTCAAGTTCCAGACGCTCGACCACAAGCTCAATACGTCGTGACAGCTCGGGCTCGATCTGCTGGCCGCCGTAACCCAGATACCGCAGCATCTCGGCACGGTCGACACGGGGATGGTGCGCAGCATCGACACGGTAAAGCGCCGGCGACGCAAGGTCGGCCGGCACTTCGACAGCGGTTGTATCGATGTGCGGTTTTTCCATTACCCCAGGCGCTCCATAATGGTCGCGGCGATCGCAGGACGGTTCATAGTGTACAGGTGTAGGCCGTCGGCGCCGTGCTCCTTGAGGTCGCAAAGCTGGCGGGCGGCATAATCTACACCAGCTGCCTGCAGGCTCTCGGGGTCATTCTCGTACTTGGCGAGAATCTTGATGACGGGGGAGGGCAGCGACGCGCCGCACATAAAGACCATGCGGCTGATCTGTGACTTGCCCATAAACGGCATGATGCCCGCGGTAATGGGCACGGTGATGCCGGCCTTGTCGGCAAGCTCGCGAAAACGGTAGAAGCACTCGTTATCAAAGAAGAGCTGCGTCACAAAGAAGCTCGCGCCAGCGTCCTGTTTTTGCTTGAGGTGTTCGACCGAGAGGTTGAGATCCTCACAGGCAATGTGGCCCTCGGGGTAGGCTGCGGCGCCCACGCAAAAGCCGGCGTCGACGAGCTCGGGGATGAGGTCGCGGGCGTAGGCGTAGTCGGAGGCGGGCTTGTCGTCCTCGGTCGCGCCGGCAGGGAGATCTCCACGCAGGGCCAGGATGTTTTCAACGCCGGCGGTACGATACTCGTCGATCTTGGCGGCGATATCGGCATGCGAGCGGCCCACGCAGGTAAGGTGTGCCACCGAGGGCGTGTCGAATTCGCTCGAAATCATATGCGCGATGGGGGCGGTGGTGGCACCGTTGCCCGAGCCGCCGGCCGAGCAGGTGACCGAGACAAAGCTCGGCGAAAGCTTGCACAGATTGCCTGCCACTTCGCGAGCCGTGTCGAGGGTGAGCTCGCCCTTGGGCGGGAACATCTCAAACGAAACGGGCGCGGTGCCCTGGGATGCTGCCTGCTTAAAAACCTCGTCGACGCGCATATCGTGCTCCTCTAGATACGTAATAGTGTGATGTGTTGTAAGGATTCTACAGCACCACTGTGTCACGGTGGAGTTTCACTCGTTATTCGGGGATACCAATCAAAGATGCCTTGCTATCGGCTTTCTCTATAACAGAGCGGCTAATCTAGGCACGGACTATAAAGACTGGTATCTGATGCAAAATACCAGTTAATAGAGCTCCATCCCAAATTGACTACCCTTAAACCATGGGGAGAGGTCTGCAATTTATGCAGTTGATTGGCTGTTGAGGGTGGCAACGCCGCCTCGATAGGGTAACCTCATTGATTGGTTTCGCGACAGCAACATAACGGTAATGTCGCGGAAACACGGCGAGTCTAAGCTATGACTCGTTCGTTAGTAATCAACACCGCTTCTCACGCGGTGCCGATACGAAGGGAGTTCCGTATGGCCGAACTTACTGACCGCTTCGGGACCATGGTGTTCTCTGAGGAAGTCATGAAGGACTACCTCCCCAAGGACATTTGGAAGCGCCTTGCTGCAACCCTCGAGGGCGGTGAGCCGCTCGACCTGGATGTGGCCAACGCCGTTGCCCATGCCATGAAGGTCTGGGCCATCTCCAAGGGCGCGACGCACTATGCGCACTGGTTCCAGCCGCTTTCGGGCATTACTTCCGAGAAGCACGACAGCTTCCTGGAGCCCAACCACGACGGCACCGCCATTACCAAGTTTACGGGCAAGAACCTCATCCAGGGCGAGCCGGACGCCTCCAGCTTCCCCAACGGCGGCCTGCGTGCTACCTTCGAGGCCCGTGGCTACACCGCTTGGGACCCCACCAGCCCCGCCTTTATCAAGGACGATGTCCTGTGCATCCCCACGGCTTTCTGCTCCTACACGGGCGAGGCCCTGGACAAGAAGACCCCGCTGCTGCGTTCCATGACCGCGCTCTCGCGTGAGTCTAAGCGCGTTTTGGCGCTGTTCGGTAAGACCCCCAAGAAGGTCGTTCCTTCCGTGGGTGACGAGCAGGAGTACTTCCTGATCAAGAAGGACGCCTATCGCAAGCGCAAGGACCTGGTCATCACCGGTCGCACCCTCTTTGGTGCTGCTCCCTGCAAGGGCCAGGAGCTCGAGGAGCACTACTTTGGCGCTATCCGCCCCACCGTCTCGGCCTATATGAAGGACCTGGACGATGAGCTGTGGGCGCTTGGCATTCCCGCCAAGACCAAGCACAACGAGGTCGCTCCCTGCCAGCATGAGCTCGCCCCTGTCTATGGCGAGGTCAACGAGGCCATCGACCAGAATCTGGTCATGATGGAGAAGATGAAGCTCATCGCCTCCCGCCACGACTTGGTCTGCCTACTGCACGAGAAGCCCTTCGAGGGCATTAACGGTTCGGGCAAGCACAACAACTGGTCGCTTGGCACCGAGTCCGAGAATCTGCTCGATCCGGGCGACACCCCGCTCGACAACCTGCAGTTCATCGTCTTCCTCACCGCGGTGATTGAGGCCGTCGATAACTATCAGGAGCTCCTGCGTGCCTCCGTTGCCTCGGCCGGCAACGATCATCGTCTGGGCGCCAACGAGGCTCCTCCGGCGATTATGTCCATCTTCCTGGGCGACCAGCTTACCGAGGTTGTCGAGAAGATCATCGATGGCAAGGCTTCCGTCCATGCCACGCGCGGCGTGCTCGACCTGGGCGCCGATACCCTGCCCAAGCTGATGCAGGACAACACCGACCGCAACCGCACCTCCCCGTTCGCCTTTACCGGCAACAAGTTCGAGTTCCGTGCCTGCGGCTCCGAGCAGAACGTCTCCGACTCCAATCTGGTGCTCGATGCTGCCGTGGCCAAGTCGCTCAAGTCCTTCGCCGACGCACTCGAGGGTACGCCCGAGGATAAGTTCCAGGACGCCGCGCTCGAGTACTGCAAGAAGGTCCTGACTGACCACCAGCGCATCCTGTTCTCCGGCGACGGCTACTCCGACGAGTGGCCCGTTGAGGCCGAGAAGCGCGGCCTTGCCAACAACAAGACCACGGCCGATGCCCTGCCCGCCTTTGTTTCCGATAAGGCTATCGCGCTCTTTGAGGAGACGGGCGTCCTGACCAAGGCCGAGGCTCAGTGCCGCTACGACTGCAAGCTCGAGAAGTACAACAAGCTCATGAACATCGAGGCTACCACGATGGTTCGCGAGGCGCGTCGTACCTATCGCCCGGTCATTACCGCCTATGCCACCAAGGTCGCTAAGGGCCTTGAGACTATCCGCGCCGCCGGCGCCGAGGCCGCCATGCAGTGTGAGCAGAATACGCTCAACAAGCTTTGCAACGGCATCACCACCATCAACGACTCCATCAAGGCGCTCGACGCCGTGCATCAGAAGGCCGAGGGCCTCGATGGTCAGGAGCAGGCCAACGTCTACGCGCACGAGGTCG
This sequence comes from uncultured Collinsella sp., assembly GCA_902490325.1. Lineage (GTDB taxonomy): Bacteria > Actinomycetota > Coriobacteriia > Coriobacteriales > Coriobacteriaceae > Collinsella. The sequence goes on from CABUDJ010000021.1 coordinate 8,256, forward strand.
TTCCCGCTATGGATGCGCTGCGTGCTGCCGTGGATGCCATGGAGGAGATCGTGGCCGCCGACTACTGGCCGGTCCCGACCTACGACGACATCCTGTTCTACGTGTAGAGCGTAACTGACATATCGTCACGGTATTGAGCCGGGGTCCGCATCATGCGGGCCCCGGTTTTTGTTTGCGAAGGACGCTTTGAAGCCCGTTTTGCCGCCGATTCGCCTAGGTATAAAGGGTTGTGGGCAAAAAACGTCAAATATGAGTACTGTCACAAGTCCTGTAGCATTATTTATTTGCAAAATATGCAGTGTTACGCAACATATGTCCAAGTACTTAGCCGATAAACGTCTGCAATTCTTCCACCTTAGGACCCCTGGCGTCTAAATCGCCTTCAGATGGCATGAAATCGCTGTTACTAAATTGGTAACAGTACTCATATTTGCTATTTTTTGCCCACGGGCCCTTGGATGACAGTGTGATTTAATGCCCTCGGGGTTCGAATCCCGGCATATCGGTAGCAAAAAGCCCGCTACCGAATTGGTAACGGGCTTCACATCTCAAATGGTGCCCCCAGCGGGATGTCCGCGTGCGGCTGGCGCCGCCCGCTTTCGCTGCGTCGCTTCGCTCCTTGCGTGCTGCGCTGGAAAACGCTTGCGCGTTTCCTCAGCTCCGCACCCTGTCGGGTTCGAATCCCGGCATATCGGTAGCAAAAAGCCCGCTACCGAATTGGTAACGGGCTTCACATCTCAAATGGTGCCCCCAGCGGGATTCGAACCCGCGATATCCACCTTGAAAGGGTGGCGTCCTTGGCCGCTAGACGATGGGGACAGCGGGAAAGAGTATAGCAGACTTTTTTGCCGGCGCGTATATCGTTGGCAAACTGGAAAACCACCACAAAGGAGTAGGCTTCTATTCCGATTTTCAAATATCTCAATCTGTAACATCTGGGCGGGCAAATTGGCTCTATCTGTTACAGATCGAGACAAAAGGTAGGCGTCGGGACGAACATCTCATTCTGTAACAGTAAGACGACTTTTAACGGTCTAGATGTTACAGATTGAGACAAACCGCTGGGATGGGTCAAAACCACCACAAAGGTGCCTGTCCCCTTTGTGGTTGTGAGGTGCTAGGGGAGGAGCTTCATGGCTGCGTCGTGGGCGGCGTGCTCGTAGGTGTCGTCGAGGGGCTTGAGCGGCAGCAGGGCGGCGGCCTGCGCATCGCCGCGGCGCTCGAGGGCGTGCGCGATCAGCCAGTCGGCGAGTTCGGGGTTCTTGGGCAGCGCCGGCCCGTGCAGGTACGTGCCGATGACGCCCTTGTAGATCAGACCCTCAAGGCTATCGTCACCGTTGTTGCCGGTGCCCGCGACGACGGACGTTCCGAGCGGCGTGGCCTCTGTATCGAGCAGGGTGCGGCCGCCATGGTTCTCGAATCCCACAAAGGGCTCGGGTGCCAGGTCGGTCTTAACGGCGACGTTGCCGATCAGGCGGTCGGAGCCGCGTACGGTTTCGGCGGCAATGACGCCCAGACCCTCGATGCGATCCTCGCCCATATAGTACGAACGGCCGAGCAGCTGATAGCTGCCACAGATGGCAAGCAGCGAGCCGCCATCCTTAACATAGGCCGCGACCTTGTCTTTTTGGGCGAGCAGCTCGTGTGCCACAGCTAGCTGGTCGCGGTCGGAGCCGCCACCCATCATGACGATATCGGCATCGGTCAAATCAAGCGTTTCGCCCATACGGACCTCGTCTACACGCACGGGAATGCCACGCCAGGCGCAGCGGCGTTCGAGCGCGATAACATTGCCGCCGTCGCCGTAGAGGTTAAGGGCATCGGGGTACAGATAGACGATGCGCAGCGGGCGCGAAAGCTCGACCGGCGCAATATCGGTGGGGACAGCGCTACCATCGGCGCACGGTGCAGCGTGGGCGGCAACCGTGGCCGCATCGGTGCCTTTGAGTCCGTCGAGTTCTTTGACCAGCGGCGGGAAGGCCGTGTAGTTGGCGACGGCGTAGAAGGTGTCATCGGCGGCCTCGTCTGCCACGGCGCCGATCGCCTGCGCGACGTCCGAGATAATCGCGGCATCGATGCCGGCGTACTTGAGGCGTACCTGCATGTCGTGCGCACGCGTGCCTCCGGCAAAGGCGACAAGACCCGGCGCGTCGGCGATGCGCTCGAAGTCGACATCGTAGATCCACGAGACATCGTGGCCGTCGGCATCGTTATCGTTTAGGAAGAAGGCGCAGAGCCTGCCACCTGCCGTTTTAATGGACTGGATCTGGCGATCGAAGCCCACGGGATTCTTGGCCAGGTTGGCCTCGACGGTGCGGCCGGCAATATCCCAACGGCCCATACGACCACCTGCTGGCACGTAGGCATCGAGCGTGGGCTGCAGATGCGCCGCGTCCACGCCCAGCTCGTGCGCCGCAAAGAAGGCGGCGGCAACGTTATAGACCATGTACAGGCCGTTGTAGCGCGTGGCGATGTGCACGGCGGGCGCGTTGGCCTCGGGTCCAAAGGCCAGGTCAAAGCCGTAGCCGTCGCAGCCGAGCTCAACGCCCGTCACGCGGCGGAGCAGCGCGGGGCGACCCCAGCCGCACGAAGGGCAATGATAGGCGCCCAGCTGTCCGTACTGCACATAGTCGTATTCCAGCGGGGCGTTGCACTGCGAGCAAAAACGCGAGTCGCTAATGCGGTCGGACTCGGTGCCCGTGGCGCCGTCGATGCCAAAGGCGATGCTCGTGTTGGGGACGCGCGCGGCGATCGAGGCGCACAGCGGATCGTCGGCGTTGTAGATGAGCGTTGTCGTCGGAGAGAGCTCCAACGCATGGGCGATGACGTCTTGGGTATGGTCGATCTCGCCGTAGCGGTCTAGCTGGTCGCGGAACAGGTTGAGCAGCACAAAGTACGTCGGCTTGAGCTTGGGCAGAACGCGTACGGTGTAGAGCTCGTCGCACTCAAAGACGCCCACGCGCTTGCCGCTGCTGGCGTGCTTAAGGCCGCCGCGGGCCTCGAGCAGAGCACCCACCACGCCAGGCTCCATATTGTTGCCGGCACGGTTGCACACCACGGTAGCGCCGCTGGCAGCAACGGCGTCAGCGATGAGGTTGGAGGTGGTGGTCTTGCCATTAGTACCGGTAATCACCACGCTGCGGTCGACAAGGCCGGCGAGGTCGCTCAGCAACTCGGGGTCGATCTTCATGGCGATGCGGCCGGGGAGTACGCCGCCCTGGCGCTTAAGGATAGAGCGCAGCCCCCAGCGGGCGATATCGCTCGAGGTGCAGGCGAGAGATGAGCGGAAGTTCATGAAGTCGTTCCTAACGTGAATGACATGGTCGGGGCGATCGCGTCGCTAAAAGCCGTAGCGGCGCGCAAATTCCTGGGCGAGCTGCGATACATCTTCGCAGGCGTTGGCCCAGGGGGCAAAGTCGGGGGTGTCCGAGATAATGCCGTCGGCCTCCCAAACTGCCTGGTGCGAAAGGTCCCAGGGGTCGCGCGGCTCGGGTCGGCAGGGAAGATACGGCGTCTGGTACATGGGGTTCAGCAAGAAGAACGCGCCACCCTCGCAACGGTTAGCGAACTCACGCAGCGCGCGCGTCGCCGGGCGCATCTTGTTTGTTTTGAACAGCAGAATCGTGCGGGCGAGCAGGTACCAAGGAGAGTTTTCGAGTGCGTCTGCCCCCATCTGTTCCTCGAGCTGATGCGCCAGGGCAAAAAAGCCGTCTTGGTCTTCCAAGCGGGCGAGGGCGAGCAACACGGTGCCTGCGGCCCGAGTGGGATAGCCTTCTGCCTTAAGAACACGGCGGGCGTAGTTGGCGGCAGCACGGTAACGAGCGCTCGCCATGCACAGCTGCGAGATGGCCTCGAGTGTGTGAAGCCACCCGATTAGAGCCGGCTCGCTCACGGTAAGGTCTGCTGCGGTGACACCGTCGGCCAAAACATTGTTGGCCCAGTAGTGTGGGGCCTCCATATCGAACCCGGGCACACTTTGCTGCAGGTAATCGGCCGTGGTCGCCTCGAGCTTCATCAGGTCGCCCAGGCAGGCGTCAACGGGCGTGTCCGCCAAAATGATGGCGAGCAGCTGGGCATCGACGGCCAGCGCATCGACGCGGACAATCTTGAGCAGCTCATCTCGCATGTCGTCGAACAGACGATTGCGCGTCTGCTCGAACTCCTCGTCGCTGCCCATGTCCTCGATGCGATGAAGCTCGTCGAGCAGGTGGCGATGAACACCGGCGTAGGACAGCAGCGCCTGGGCATGCTCGGACTGCGCATACTTTTGGGGATTCGCGCTAATGTCGTTATGGACAAGCTCGCGTGCTGCATCGGTGAGCTCGGGGTGCGACGCCAGATAGGTGCGCTCCAGGTAGGCGGGGATGTAGACGCTCGGATCCATTAGAGGTCCCCTCCCTTAAATGGAAGTCCCTGCTCGGCTGCGCGCAGGATGCGCTCGTCGATCTGGGAACGCACGATATCGTTGGTGGCGACCCAGGCGGCAAAACTGGCGTTGTCGGGGGCGCCCAGGCCCTCCTGCAGTACCGGCGTCGCCTCGGACAGCGCAAGGACAAGTTCGTCGGTGGAGCCCGCACCCACGTTGACGCGGGCATAGACGCCATCGGGAAACTCGGTTTGGAAGTAGAGTGCCTCGGCTGCGTGCGGACACGAGCGCGCAAGGATGCGCAAATAGCGCTCGGCGCCCTCGTAGTCCAGCTCGCGCCAGGCAGCGCTCATCAGCGCGATGAGCGTCCACGGGTCCAAGTCGCGCTCCGCATCCTTGGGACGACGGCGCAGCGGCGTGTTGGCGAGATAGGGGACGGAGTGGGCAGAGCGAAAGCGCTTGAGCTCCTCGGCGGGGTATTCGAGCTTTGCCATGGCGAGCATCGCGGTGTGGCGGACACCAGCGGGGTCGTTGGGCGCAAAGTCGAGGCTGCGGTTTGCGGCTTCGAGCGACATGCGATAGCGGCCGCTAATGAGCGCGCGTGACGCAAGGGCGGCAAGCCAGCGCAGATAGGGGCGGCGCGTAAGGTCGCCTGCGGCCTCATGCTCGTAGGGGTCCTGCGCCGAGGCGATTTTGAGCGCCAGGTCATGCTCCACCTCGTCGCACTTGGACACCAGATACTGCACGTATTCCTCGTTGGATTCGGCGGTGAGCGCCGTCAGCATGCGCTGGGCATCCCAGTTGGCCGGGTCGAGTGCGGCTGCCTCGCGGAGCATGTTCTCGGCTGCGGCTTCTTCTTGCTCTGCCTGGGTATCGTCGGGGATAAAGGGAATGCGGTAGTCGACAGCCTCGACCACCTTGGCAATCAGATGCCCGGCGCGGTCGCGGTCGTGCACGATGAGCGGTGCGGGGTTGCGGGCGAATTGTTCCATCAGACGCTCTACGGCGGCACCGTCGGTGAGCGGGATATTGTCGCGGCGCAAGGCCTCAAGAACGAGGCGATGGCAATCCTCTTGAATGGGATCGAATGCCATGGGGCCTCCTTTGCTGCGGTTAGGGTTCAAATCTCTCTATATAAGGTTCTAGTTTACCCGCATGTGGCACACCGGGGGTGCCGCACTTGGACATGCACCTTTGCACCACGAAGACGGATGTCAGACGGATGTCGCACAAATGTCGGCACCTTGGACGGCCGAGTGGTATCACGGTGCCGCAAACGGTCGATTTTTGGCGGCGAACGGGGCACATTTTGGAGGGGCACCGTCCTGCCCGGGATATGTGGTCAACCTTGATAAAACGTTTGCCCAGCTTGGGAGTATGAATGCCCCATAAGGGTCTTCAGGGATAGAAAAAACGTTTCATCATTGTTGGCTTTAGGTGAATAACTGACCAACCAGAACGGTAAAATAGTGTTTGTCTGAGCATTGAGACGTTTAGACATCGCGCATTGTCATCGCCGGCAACGCGCAAAACGGTCCTAACGGAGCCAATCGGGTGCTCCGTTATATACGCAAGTCTAAGAGGGGCTTGTTTAGGAGGCACAGTATGGGACGTTTTACCAATCCTCGCGATCTGTACTTTGGTGAGGGCGCTCGCCACGAGGTGAAGAACCTCAAGGGCAAGAAGGCCATCATCGTTTCTGGCGGCAGCTCTATGCGCCGCGGCGGGTTCCTGCAGGACGTTGAGGCCGACCTCAAAGAGGCCGGCATGGAGGTCAAGCTGTTCGAGGGCGTCGAGTCCGATCCCTCCATCGAGACCGTCATGAAGGGCGCAGCCGCTATGCGCGACTTCGAGCCCGACTGGATCGTTGCTATCGGTGGCGGTTCGCCCATCGATGCCGCTAAGGCCATGTGGGTCTTCTACGAGTATCCCGAGGAGTCCTTCGACAACATTATCCAGCCGTTCAGCTTCCCCGAGCTGCGTCAGAAGGCTCACTTCTGCGCCATTTCCTCTACCTCCGGCACCGCTACCGAGGTCACCGCATTCTCCGTCATCACGGATTACGAAAAGGGCATCAAGTACCCGCTGGCCGACTTCAACATCACCCCTGATGTCGCCATCGTCGACCCCGAGCTCACCTACACCATGCCCGCCAAGCTGTGCGCACACACCGGCATGGATGCTCTGACCCACTGCATGGAGGCTTACGTTTCCACTTGTGCTTCCATGTTCACCGACGCCAACGCTCTGCACGGCATCCGCGAGATCGTCGAGTGGCTGCCCAAGTCCTATGCTGGCGACCATGAGGCCCGTCAGCACATGCACGAGGCTCAGTGCATCGCCGGTATCGCCTTCTCCTCGGGCCTGCTGGGCATCGTTCACTCCATGGCTCACAAGACCGGTGCGGCCTTCGAGAACGGCCACATCATCCACGGTGCTGCTAACGCCATGTACCTGGGCAAGGTCATCCAGTGGAACTCCAAGGATCCCCGTGCTGCCGAGCGTTACGCTTACGTGGCCAAGGAGATCCTGCACCTTCCCGGCGAGACCAACGAGGAGCTCATCGCTGCGCTCGTCCAGAAGATCCGCGACCTCAACGACCAGCTCAACATTCCGCAGTCCATCAAGGATTACGCGAATGGTGGCGTGAAGGTCGACGCCGAGAACCCGCAGATGGTTTCCGAGGAGGAGTTCCTCGCCAAGCTGCCCGAGATCGCCGCGAACGCTGAGCAGGACGCCTGCACGCCCGAGAACCCGCGTGAGACCAAGGCTGCCGACTTCGAGAAGATCCTCAAGGCCTGCTACTACGACACCGACATCGATTTCTAATCGACTCTTGTTATCGTAACGAGGGGCTCCGCACGTATCCGTACGGAGCCCCTTTCTTTTTTCTTTTAGAGAATGGGATAGTTATGGCTGCAATTTTCAATAGCCCCAGCAAGTACATCCAGGGTCCGGACGAGCTGGCCAAGCTCGGCTCCTATGTCGAGCCGCTCGGCGCTAAGGCCCTCGTCATCGTGACGCCTTCGGGCAAGAAGCGCGTCGGTGCCAAGATCGAGGGCGGCTTTGCCGAGGCTAAGGCCGAGCTGCTGTTTGAGGACTTTAATGGCGAGTGCTCCAAGGGCGAGGTCGACCGTTTGGTTGCGCTCGCTCGCGACAACGGTTGCGACATCATCGTCGGCGTCGGTGGCGGCAAGATCCTCGATACCGCCAAGGCCGTTGCCTACTATCTGGAGTCCCCAGTTATCATTTGCCCCACCATCGCTTCGACCGATGCGCCGTGCTCGGCACTTTCGGTGCTCTACACCGATGACGGCCAGTTCGATAAATATCTCTTCCTTAAGGCAAACCCCAACATTGTCCTGATGGATACGACGGTTATCGCGGCGAGCCCGGTGCGCCTGACGGTTTCCGGTATGGGCGATGCGCTCGCAACCTACTTTGAGGCCCAGGCTACGCATGATGCCGACGGTGGCACTTGCGCCGGCGGTAAGGGCGGAATGGCCGGTCTGGCGCTCGCCAAGCTCTGCTACGAGACGCTTATGGCCGATGGCGTCAAGGCCAAGGTTGCGCTGGAGAAGGGTGCGCTCACGCCTGCCGTCGAGCACATCATTGAGGCCAACACGCTGCTTTCGGGCATTGGCTTTGAGAGCTCGGGCCTTGCTGCTGCTCATGCCATCCACAATGGCCTGACGATGCTGCCCGAGTGCCACAGCATGTATCACGGCGAGAAGGTCGCCTTTGGCACCATCGTCCAGCTGGTACTCGAGGATGCCCCGACCGAGAAGCTTGAGGAAGTCTTGGGCTTCTGCATTGAGCTGGGCCTGCCGGTTACGATGAAGGAACTTGGCGTTGCCGAGCTTACGCGCGAGCAGGCCATGATTGTTGCCGAGGCCGCCTGCGCGCCCGATGACACCATGTGCAACATGCCGTTTGAGGTGACGCCCGAGATGGTCGCAAACGCCATCCTGGGTGCCGACGCGCTGGGCCACTACTATCTCATGGATGAGTAAATTAAGCTAAGGAAGGGGCAAAGCCGACAGATGGCTTTGCCCCTTTTTTGCTATGGTGCAAAGGGGTCAGGTTAGTTGAACCAAAGAAGGCGGGGTAGGCCTGCGATGAGGTTTTGCCCCGCCCTCGTTTGACTACAGCTCGCAAACGTTTTGCGTGCGACCCTCGACGTAGGCGACGACGTTGTCGAACTCAATCTTGGCGCGGCGCTGCATGGCCTCGTGCGTAAGGAAGCCTACATGTGGCGTGAAGGTGCAGTTCTTGGCGTTGACGAGCGCGTAGTCGGCGGGGATGGGCGGCTCCATATCAAAGACGTCGATGCCGGCACCGGCGAGCTTATCGTCGTTGAGTGCCTGGGCAAGGGCATCGTTATCCACGATGGCACCGCGGGCGCAGTTGATAAAGACAGCGCCGTCCTTCATCTGGGCGAACTGCTGGGCACCAAAGCTCTTGCGCGTGGCGTCGTTGTTGGGTAGGTGCAGGCTCACGATATCGGATTCGGCAAGCAGCTGCTCGAGCGAAACCTGCTCAATGCCTGCCTCGGCGGCCTCCGGGTGCTCGTGACGCGCGTGGCCCAGTACGCGGGCGCCAAAGGCCTTAAAGAGACGACCCGTGGCGCAGCCGATTTTGCCGCAACCCACGATGCCGACGGTTTTGCCGCAGATTTCGGTGCCCATAAGACCGGCGCTCGTCTGGCCGGCGCGAACGGCGGCGTCGGCGGCGCCAACCTTGCGCAGTACGTCGATGGTAAGGCCAAGGGTAAGCTCGGCCACGCTCACATCGGAGTAGCCGGCACAGTTGCGTACCTCAACACCGCGCTCGCGGCAGGCGGAAAGCCCCACGTGATCAATGCCGGTAAAGGCGACGGCGATCATCTTGAGCGCGTCGGCGCCGGAGACGACTTCGGCAGAGTAGGGGTTGCTTGCGATCATGACGACCTCGGCGCCCTCGCTACGGCGGGCGAGCTCGGCCGGATCGGTGGTCTTACTGTCAAAGTAGACAAACTCGTGGCCGGCTTTCTTGAGCGGTGCGGCGAGTTCGTCGATGGTCTGCGTGGGCACGCCTAGCGGCTCGAGCAGGGCAATCTTCATCTATGGGCTCCTCTGTATAAACCTATTCGTTGGGGCTGGTATTAGATTGTAGGTTTCTTTGCCGCCAAAGGTGCTCTGCATGTAATTTGGCCGAGGCGAAGGCGGATGGCGTATCATTATCTCTTGCTTGTTTGCACTGCTCAGGGAGGGGCCGCGCATGGCGCAGGAACACGATTTGTTTGATGACATTATCGAGATCAGCAAGGGTTTCGACTTTCTTAAAAACCCGCTTGGCGGTGTGACCGATGCACTCGATCCGTCGGCGCCGCAGTGGAATCCTGCCGACTACAAGGAGCGTCCGCGCGGCAACACCATTCCGTGCCTGACCTGTAAAAACGAGAAGAGCGGCTGTACCGCGTGCATGGACGTGTGCCCGGTCAACGCTATCGAGGTCGAGGAAGACGCCATCGAGATCCTCGACTCCTGTCGCAAGTGCGGCCTGTGCGCTGCTGCCTGCCCGACTGAGGCGATTATCTCGCCGCGCCTGGCGCCCAAAAACCTGTATGACGACATTGTCTCGGCGGCTACGAGCCACGAGACCGCTTACGTCACCTGCACGCGCGCCCTTAAGCGCATGCCGCGCGAAAACGAGGTCGTCGTTGCCTGCGTGGGCGATATTACGGCCGAGACCTGGTTCTCGGTACTGGCCGACTATCCCAACGTGAGTGTGTACCTGCCGTTGGGCGTGTGCGATAAATGCCGCAACACCGGCGGTGAGGACATTCTGGGCGAGGCCATCGCCACTGCCGAGGAGTGGGCCGGTACGGGCATGGGCCTGGAGGTCGACCCCAAGAGCCTCAAATGTCATAAGCGCCGCGAGTACGAGCGCAAGGAGTACATGGATAAGATTGCCCGCACCACGGGCCTTACCGTGACCAAGCTCAACCCGGCAACGGCGGCACTGGCCTCGGTGACGCAGAAGTTGAAGGCCCATCGCCATCAGATTACCCAGCTGGAGCGTACGCTCAACACCATGTGCGGCACCACGACGACCAAGCGTCGCCGTACGCTTACGCACGGGCGCCAGCTGGTGCTCTCAACACTGCAGAACCATCCCGAGCTTGCCCAGAACATGCAGGTGAGCACGCCGGAGTGCGATTTTGACAAGTGCACGTCGTGCGGCGAGTGCGTCAATGTATGTCCCACGTTCGCCTGCGATTTGGTGGGAAGCGGCCGCTTTGCGTTGGAGTCCACGTATTGTTTGGGCTGCGGTGCCTGCGTCAAGGTGTGCCCCGAGCATGCGCTCAAGTTAGTTGAGCACGACGCGTCCAATCTGGTCGTCGTCGATCCCGAAGCCGAGGAAAAGGCCGCCCAGAAGGCTAAGGCCCACGAAGAAGCCCAGAAGGTCAAGGCCGAGGCAAAGGCCAAGCTTGACAAGATGCTCGACCAGGTGGAAAAGCTCGCGGACTAGTCAGCGACCTCTATCTCTGCTTCATTCGTGCCGCCGTGGCGTCCGGGTTCGCCCGGATGCTGCGGCGGCGCTATACTTATACGGTTTGAAGTACCTGTACCAAAAGGAGCTGTCGTGTCCCTTTCCATCGGTATCGTGGGCCTGCCCAACGTGGGCAAGTCGACGCTGTTCACCGCGCTTACCAAAAAGACCGGCCTTGCCGCCAACTACCCGTTCGCCACGATCGACCCCAACGTGGGTATCGTCGATGTGCCCGATAGCCGCCTGCAAAAGCTTGCCGACATCGTCAACCCGGGCCGCATTGTGCCGGCGACGGTCGAGTTTGTCGACATCGCGGGCCTGGTGAAGGGTGCCAACGAGGGCGAGGGCCTGGGCAACCAGTTCTTGGCAAACATCCGCGAGACCGACGCCATCTGTGAGGTCGTACGCTACTTTAAGGACCCCAACGTCATGCGTGAGGTGGGCCGCACGGGCGAGTTCGTCGATCCCGCCGGCGATGCCGACACCATCATGACCGAGCTTATCCTGGCCGACATGGGCACGCTCGAGAAGCAGCTGCCCAAGCTCGAGAAGGAGGCCAAGCGCGACAAGGAGCTCATGCCCAAGTTCGAGGTGGCCAAGCGCCTGCTTGCCTGGCTCAACGAGGGCAAGCGCGCCGCATCCATGGAGATGACCGACGAGGAGCGTGCCGCCGCCAAGGGCCTGTTCCTGCTCACCATGAAGCCCATCCTGTATGTGGCCAACGTGGACGAGGATATGCTCAACGACGATCTGGCACCCATCGACGGCGTCAAGCCGCTGCCTATCTGCGCCAAGATCGAGGCCGAGCTTTCCGAGCTCGATTCCGAGGACGCCGCCGACTACCTGGAAAGCCTGGGCCTGGAGCAGCCCGGCCTGGACGTGCTCGCTCAGGCTGCCTACAAGCTGCTCGGCCTGCAGTCGTTCTTTACGGCCGGCGAGATGGAGGTCAAGGCCTGGACGGTGCGTCAGGGCGCGACCGCCCCGCAGGCCGCCGGTGTCATCCACACCGACTTTGAGCGCGGCTTTATTAAGGCCGAGGTCATTGGCTACGACGACTACATCGAGCTCGGCGGCGAGCAGGGCGCCAAGGCCGCCGGCAAGCTGCGTATTGAGGGCAAGGACTATGTCATGGCCGATGGCGACGTCGTGCACTTCCGCTTTAACGTGTAAGGACGACGCGCATGTTCAAATACGGCAAAAAAGCTGGCTACATGGGTATCGCGCTGCTCGTGCTCGCGGTGATTCCGCTGGTGGTTGCAGCGTTTGTTATCCCCAACATTGGTCCCGAGGTGGCAACAAAGTTTAACGCAGCAGGCGAGGTGACGCGTTGGGGCAAGAGCTACGAGCTGCTGGCGCTGCCGGTGCTCAACCTGCTGCTCGGCGTGGCGACGTATTTTACCGCCGGTCGTCAAGCAAAGAACAATGATGACTCCGCCGCCATGGCGCGCATCGTGTGCGAGCGCTACCTGCGCAACGGTTGCATCACGGGTGTGTTCCTCAACGTGATCAACGTTTACTTTATGTACTCGGCGATTACCGGAACGGGCTTTGGCTTTGGTTTCTAGCTTGTCCTTCTAGGCAACGAGCCTGCACGCATATTCAATGGCTGCTGCGAGGCCGCCGCTCGACCGTGGTTGAAAGACTACATCGGCGGCGGCCTCGTTTTCGTATCCGGCGCCGCGAAGGGCGAGTGCTATGCCGGCTTCTAAAAGGAGCGGCAGGCCGCGTTGGCTGGTTGCGATTACGGCAACCTGATTGAGCGAGCAGCCGTGCGTTTGGCATTGAATGGCAAGTTCACCTTGCGCCGGGCAGGGGGCCAGAACGGCGGCGACGCGACTTGATAGCAATGTAAATGCTGTGCGCTCATCGGGCGAAAGGCATTCAGCTTCAACGACGACGAGCTTGGGCGGCGCGCTGTTTGTGCGAAGCGTGGCTCGGTACATGCGGACCGAAGAACCCGACATAGAAAACTCCTGTGTATTCGGGAAAACGTAAACTATAGTTTACGTTTATGTTCGGCTCCATTTCAAACTCGGCTGCATGGACGAACGTGCGAAACAGATTCTTGGCAGGCGGGTCGAAGAGACACGCAGGGACCTTGGTATCTCCAAGGTCGATTTTTGTGTGGCGACAGGAATCAGCCGACCCTACCTCGACCGAATCGAAGGTGGGACGGCAAATTTCACGCTCAGGGTTCTATTTAAGATCGCGCCCGCACTCGGCATGACGGTGTCAGAACTTCTCGAGGGTATCGAATAGGGGATACCCGACGACAACCGAATTACGCCATTGGGATGCGGTCGTGGTTGACTTGGCTGTAGAACAGGCGCTGAATCTCGGCGGCATCGCGTGACTGGCCGAGTGCCCACATGGTCTTGGCCACGAGCGTCTCGGTGGTCATGTCGTCGCCGCGCAAAATACCCGGATGATCGGCGTAAGCTCGGCCGACCTCATAAACACCCAGGTCGAGGCCCTCCTCGGGGACCTGCGTGGTCATAACGACAGTGCGGCCCGAATCGACCCAGCGGAAAATTGCCTCTTGGAACGACTCGCCCGACTCGCCAAACTCGGGGATACCGCCAATGCCAAAGGTCTCCAGAATCACGGCGTCGTAGCTATCGGCAAGGGCGTCGAGGATGCCCGGGTTTACGCCGGGCGTAAGCTTGAGTACAAATACGCGCGGATCGATGCTGTCGTAGAAACGCACCGGGTTTTCGCCCTGACGAGTGCCGTGGAACCCGTTGCGCACGATGCGGTCGTTGCGGATGTAGGCAATGGGCGGATAGTTGACGCTAATGAACGCATTAAAGCTCATGGTGCGCTGCTTGCGGGCGCGCGTGCCGGCAATGGCGACGCCGCCAAACACGATCGAGACGTCGTGCGAATGCTCGTCGAGCGCATAGAGCAGGCTCTGGTACAGGTTGAGTTTGGCGTCAGTAAATGGGTTGCCCATGGGCTTTTGCGAGCCGGTGAGCACGATGGGCTTGGGGCTGTCCTGAATCAGGTAGGAAAGCGCTGCCGCGGTGTAGCTCATGGTGTCGGTGCCGTGCAGAATCACGAAGCCGTCGTGGTCGGCATAGCCCTCGACGATGACGTCGCGGATGCGCATCCAGTCGCTTGGGCGCATATTGGTGCTGTCGATGTTCATGGGCTGCACCACGTCGAGCTCGCAGAGGCCCGAGATCTCGGGGACGCTCTGGGCGAGCTCCTCACCGGTCAGGGCGGGGGAGAGGCCGTTGCCGTCCTCGGTCGATGCGATGGTGCCGCCCGTGGCGATGAGAAGGATGCGCTTCATGCTGGTATTCCTATCGTATTTGCCGCCGCAGAGGCGGAGTCGTTCGGCAGTATTGTGGCACAGAGCGTTCAATGTTCAAACGTATTACATCATCTGCAACGTTTGGTAACACTTCAATTGCCGTCAAATAGGGGCCTAGGTCGTGCGTTTGCCGTGCGCTGATGGCTGTGAGCGACGAGAAACCCCATATAACGTGTACACTATGGAGGTTATTTTCGTTCATTCACGCGGGTGGGCACCGGCTCCCCGCCAACAAGAGGGGGAACCATGGATCAAAAGGCTTCCGCAAAGGTCCTCGTACTCGACTTTGGTGCGCAGTACGGTCAGCTCATTGCCCGTCGCGTCCGCGACCTCAACGTGTATTCCGAGATTGTCCCCTGCGACATCTCGGCCGACGAGATTCGCGAGATGAACGCCTCTGCGCTCATCCTTTCCGGCGGTCCGGCCTCCGTGTACGCCGAGGACGCTCCGTCCATCGACCCCGCCATCTTTGACCTGGGCCTTCCCGTCCTAGGCTTCTGCTACGGTCATCAGATCACGGCCGTGACGCTCGGCGGCAAGGTCGGTCACTCCGAGGTGGGCGAGTACGGCCGCGCCACCATCACGCGCACGGCCGGCGCCAAGCTCTTTAACTCCACGCCCATGGAGCAGACCGTGTGGATGAGCCATCGCGACGCCGTTTCCGAGGTGCCCGAGGGCTTTACCGTTACCGCCAGCACCGACGTGTGCCCGGTTGCCGCCATGGAGTGCGTCGAGCGCAAGATTTTCACCACGCAGTTCCACCCCGAGGTCAAGCACTCCGAGTACGGTCAGCAGCTGCTGAGCAACTTCCTGTTTGAAATCTGCGGCCTGGAGCCCAACTGGAGCATGGACAACCTGGTCGAGACCATGACGGCCGAGTTCCGCAAGAAGGTCGGTGACGACCGCGTGATTCTGGCTCTGTCCGGTGGCGTCGACTCCTCCGTTGTGGCTGCGCTGGGCGCTCGCGCCGTGGGTAAGCAGATGACCTGCGTGTTCATCAACCACGGCCTGCTGCGCAAGGGCGAGCCCGAGCAGGTGGAGGAGGTCTTCACCAAGCAGTTTGACGTCGACTTTATTCACGTCCACGCCGAGGACCGTTATGCCGAGCTTCTGGCCGGCGTGACCGAGCCCGAGGAGAAGCGCCGCATCATCGGTACGCAGTTCTGGAAAGAGTTCTTCGCCGTGGCGCAGCAGCTCGAGACCGATGGCAAGCCGGTCAAGTACCTGGCTCAGGGCACTATCTACCCCGACATCATCGAGTCCGGAGCTCGCAAGACGGGCGGCAAGACGGCCACCATCAAGAGCCACCACAACCTGATCCCGTTCCCCGAGGGCGTACACTTCGATCTCATTGAGCCGCTCGACCACTTCTTTAAGGACGAGGTCCGTGCACTTGGTCTGGCGCTCGGCCTGCCGGGTCACATCGTGTTCCGTCAGCCCTTCCCGGGCCCGGGTCTGGCCATCCGCATCATCGGTGCGGTCGATAAGGAGAAGCTCGAGATCCTCAAGAACGCCGATGCCATCGTGCGCGAGGAGCTCGACGCCTACAACCAGCGCCTGTTTGAGCAGACCGGCGAGCGCAACTCCGAGCATAGCTGCTGGCAGTATTTCGCGGTTCTGCCCGACATTAAGTCCGTCGGCGTTATGGGCGACGAGCGCACCTATCAGCGCCCGATCATCCTGCGTGCCGTCGAGTCCAGCGATGCCATGACCGCCGACTGGGCCAAGCTGCCCTATGACGTACTGGCCCGCATCTCTGGCCGCATCGTTGCCGAGGTTCCCGGCGCCAACCGCGTGTGCTACGACATCACGTCCAAGCCCCCCGCGACCATCGAGTGGGAATAAACGATATTCGTTGATTTCAAGCCTCTGACCTGCGAAAACAGGTCGGGGGCTTCTTATTTTGCAACCTCTGTGCAACCTTTGCGGTTTCGCGCCCCGTGAACAGGGGACGTAGCACTGTTCACGTCTGGGCCCATGTCGGCACCGATCAATGCCCGCGCTGCTTCTGCTTGCGCTTCAGCTTCCGCTGCTCGAAGCACGTCGCCCGGGATTCCTCGCCAGAGGAGAACTGACCGTTCCTTGCGAAACCGCGAGACCAGCTATATCCGCTTGCTGCGGGCTTGCTTGAGCCAGTTCCTCTTGAAAGAGCCTATACCTCCGAAGAACTTGTTGTACGTCTCACCGTTCTCCTTTGCCTCGCACTTGACCAAGGCAAGTTCGATGGTGCAGAGGTAATCCGCCACTTGCTCGAGGCGGTAGTCGGTCATCGAGGTCTTGCGGCGTCGGACGACCCCTTTTGAGAGGACCTTGCCCACCGAGCCGTCTCGCCCACGGAACAGAAGGAGCGCATCCTCGCGACCTTCGGCGACCTGTGCTGCGAGATGGAGGGCTGTACCATCGCGCAGGGCCCTTTCCAAAGCGAAGTGTCGAGCCGAAGTGTTGAGCGTCGGCCCTGAATGTTCAATGGCCGTTGTTTTCTGCCCCTCAAGTGGTGAACTTCTCCTCGGGGCTGTTGATTCCCCCACGCGCCCCCTTCCGTTCTCTGTGTTCCCCTTATACTCCTTGTACAAGGAGGTAAGAAGTCATGGACAAGACCGCACAGGACAGCTTGGCAAAGAAGCCCGTCGACATGAGGGACAGGATTCTCGAGCATCTCGAGGCCCTCACCTCTGCCGTCTCGCTCGACGACCTTGCCCGTCTGTCCACCTCCGACATCGCCGAGACGCTCATCATCTCCAGGAGTCTGGCGAGCCAGTACCTCAACGACCTTGTTCGCGCCGGCCTTGTGGTTAAGGTGGCGGGCAGGCCTGTCCGTTATTTTCATCGCCGCGCGTTCCAGAAGCGTTTTCAGGTAAAGCTCTCTGCAAGCGAGTACGCCTCGCTCGCCGACCTCATCCAGGCGACGGGAATCGCCGATCACCGCGACTTCGCGCGTGCCGTGGGCTTCGACCTGAGCCTCAGCTCCGTTGTCGAGCAGTGCAAGGCTGCGGTTCAGTACCCTCCGTTTGGCCTACCCATCCTCTTGAGCGGCGGCGTGGGTGTCGGTAAGTCTTTCCTTTCTCGCCTTGTGTACGAGTACGGCAAGAACCAGGGCTTGCTGTCCCGCGACTCCTCCTATGTGCGCATCGACTGCGCCGGGGTCCCGGACGCCGCCTCGTTCAACGGGCTTCTTGACGAGTCGATCGCGAAATCGCGCGGGGGTGTGGTTTTTGTCAACGGCATCGAGGCACTCTCTCCCTCTGCGATGGAGCACTGCCTTGCGACGGCCCTCGGGCTCGATGCCTCCCAGGATGCGCCGCGTGCTCGCCTCGTTCTTTCGACGACGCTTTCCGCCGATGACCTGAAGGTTTCCTCGGCCTACAGCAAAATGCCCATCTGTGCCCGCGTCCCCTCACTCAAGGAGCGGACCCCCGAGGAGCGCGAGGATCTCATCTTGAGCTTCCTGCGCAGCGAGGGGTGCCGAATCGGTTCTGATGTGAAGATCAGCCGCGGCGCATACCGTTGCCTCGTGAACGCGGACTTTTCCGATAACATCGCCGGCTTGCGCGCCTGCGTGACGAACTGCTGCGCCAAAGCGTTCCTCAATCGCGAGGGCGACTACGTCGTCGTTCGCCCGTATCTTCTTCCCAGCGGGCTCCTCTCCTCCGCGCAGATCGATCAACAGCCCGACGATGGCGTTCTGATCGACGCGTCCCTGGATGCCGCCGAGAGCACAGGGCCGGTCGAGCAGGCGCTCGATGCCCTGTGCTCTCTCGATGAGCGATTCTGCGCCGGGGAGCTCTCTGTCTCCGAGCTCGTCTCGCAAGCTGTCTCCGCTGTGCGCGGCGTTGAGGATCACTTGATCTTCGGCCGCGGCGTTACCTCCTCGAGGTCGCGCGCCTTCGAGCGCATCGTGGGCGCGGTCCTTGCCGACGCAGGCTCTTCTTATGGCATCGAGCTTTCGAGGAAGGTCGCTTTTCTGCTGGCCCAGGAGATTTGCCTGCAGTTGTGGCCGGGCATCGGCCTGGCTAAGCGAAAGTCTGCCTGTGCGGAGCAAATCTCCCATCTCCTCGGTACCGTGACCTCCGAATTACCGTTTGCCTCGAGCGTCTCCGATCAGGTCGCCGCAGACGTGGAAGGGGCGCTGGGAATCTCGCTCGATCACTTCACGAAGACGCTTCTGACGCTGTGCGTCGCATCGGAGTCTCGCGACGCGAAGGCCCTTCGAACGCTCTGCGTCATCTTGTCCCACGGCTACTCAACGGCGACGAGCATCGCCGACGCGGCGAACCGTATGCTCGGCATGCATGTGTACGAGGCGGTCGACATGCCCTACGACCAGCAGCTGAAGGACATCGTCGGTCCGCTCCAGCGCCTCGTCGACCGCCATTCCTACTGCACCGGGGTTGTGTTCCTCGTCGATATGGGCTCCTTGGAGGAGGCCTATAAGGCCCTCGAGAACGTTACCGACTCCACTATCGGCGTGGTGAACAACGTCTCTACCGGTCTTGCGCTCGAGATCGGGGTCGGGCTGCTCGGCGGCAAGTCCATCGCCGAGGTTCTTGGCGATGCGACCGCCGCGTGCGTGACGCACTGTAAGGTGATCGAGCGCATCAACCGTGAGGACGCCATCGTCTTCTGCTCCGAGTCCGGGGTCGACGCCGCGGAGAGGATACGCCAGCTCGTCTCGCAGAGCCTCCCGCGCACCATAGGCGCGCGCCTGCTCACGAGGCCCTTCAAGCAGCTTGTCGCGAACGGGTCGAACGACGCCGTTTTCTCCGAGCACCGCGTCTGCGCCGTCATCGGCACGGGAGACCCCGGGGTCGCCTCCATCCCCTTCGTCGCCCTCGAGGACATCATGTCGACGGCGTCCGCCTCTAAGGTCGATGCCGTGTTCGGCAGGTGGCTTGACGCTTCCGAGCTCTCTTCTTTCCACGAGAAGCTGCTCTCGAACATGACGCTGCAGAACGTCATCCGCTCCATCACCATCCTCGACCCGGAGCGGCTATTCCACGAGATCGAGAGCGCCGTGCACGAGCTTCAGCGCAGGACAGGCGAGAAGATCGGCAGCAACGCCATCATTGGGCTCTACGTCCACCTCTGCTGTCTCGTCGAGCGCCTTGTTACCAGAAACCCCATTGAGACCTACGTTGGCCAGGACCGCTTCGAGGAGGAGCGTGCCGATTTCATCGAGTCCTTCAGGCAGAGCTTCTCGAGTATCTCGACGCGCTATCGCGTAGAGGTTCCCGTAAGCGAGATCGCATATGTCTTCGACTACATAAGCGTGAGCGCCGCCCCGGCGCGAGAAGAGCGCCTCGGCTCCTCGGACCTCCTGCTCGACGAGTGACCTTCCCCGCGCCGCCGCACTCGCGGTCATACTTGCCCGCCGC